>DTPJ01000363.1 GCA_011334435.1 Candidatus Poribacteria bacterium
AGTTTCAATGCAATATTCTGGGCGATTTGGCTTTTTGTAAATCCATAAGCTTGAAATTCCCCTAAAAGTGGATGTGATATTCGTCCATCAGGTTGAACGACCATATCAAAATTATACTCATTATGATCTTTAACTATCATACTCAATAAATCGCCATAATTTATTAGGAATTCTTTTTCTTCTAATTTTGGTGCTTCTTTCTTTTCCTCTAACTCTTTAACTTCTTCTGCTATGGCAACTTCTTTCTCAAACGAAACGTTTACATTAGGATTGACAATATAAGGTTTTAGCAATTCCACAACTTGTTCTCTAATCATGCTGGCTGTCTTTCCAGAAACTTTGAGTTCTCCAAGAATCGGATGTATTATCTTCCCATTTTTGCCGATCTTAGACCTGTAATCATATTTGGGATTGTCTATAACGTTTAAACTGACCAAGTCTCCGGGTTTTAATATATAGTCTTCTGGGTTAGTGGAAATTGTCACTTCAGGATTTGGAATAACTTTCTTTAATTTATCCTCTATTATCTTTTTGATTTCTGATGTCTTTAATCCTCCAACTTGAATTTCACCGAAGTTTAGATAGTTTATGCGACCATCTTTTTGTATTTCAACTGTTTGACTGTAATCTTCATATCCTTTCACAATAATATTAAGCATATCACCGATTTTAGCAATTGATTCCACCTTTTTAACGCTAATATCAACTTCGGGAGAACTTATATATGGCTGAATTGTATATTCTATTTTGCTTTTTAGTTGCGAAGGGGTTAATCCTTCAGCATCTAAAAATATCATTGGAAGATATTGCAGTCTTCCATTATTATCTACTTTTACGGTCTTGCTAAAATCATCATATCCTTTTACAATGATAGTAACTTCATCGCCTATTCCAATTTTAGTCTCTTCAATATTTTCTTCTTGCCCCTTTTTTTGATAATCGGGATTAGTCTGAGCATTGGCAGGAAATGCTTGGATTATTGTGAAAAGAATGAATGAAATAGAGAGAAGAAAAGTTATAGACACAAGTTTAAAAATTGATTTACGTAAATTCTTATTTTTTGACATTCAAATCCCCCTTGAAATTTTATGTTATTTTCAGTTATAAAATATTGGGATAACGTTTTCTCTTGGATATTTAACATGGATATTTGACAGACAATTATATCATTATAAACATTGTAATGTCAATAGTCTGCTTTGTTATTAACAAAACAACGACCAAATTAGCTTTTCAGTCATTTAAACAAACTCCAACATGCCATTTCTGCGTAAGCAGGAATCCATAACCAACAAGGAAATAAAAAATGAGCAAAAAAATCATTAATAATCCTTTTCGTCCAGTATTTCCTACACCTGTGGGACTCATCACAAGCATTGATGTTGACGGAAAACCTAATATAATAACTTTGGGGGAAGTCGCTATGGTATCACTTAATCCTACCAGAGTTAGCGTTGGAATGAGACCTGCTACTTATTCTAATGGATTAGTAAAGAAATCGGGCGAATTTGTTGTGAACTTCCCAACTACTGATATTGTTGATAAGGTTGATTTTTGCGGGACTGTTTCAGGCAGAACTACCGACAAATTCAAAGAAACAGGTCTAACCCCTGAACCTGCTATTTATGTTAAACCGCCATTAATAAAGGAATGCCCTGTGAATTTGGAATGTAAGGTTATTGGAATTCTTTCTCTGGGATCGCATGATCTTTTTATCGGCGATGTCTTAGTTATGCACGCAGAAGAGGATATAATCATTGATGAGGACAGGGGAATAATTGATCCAGCGAAGGCGAAAGGATTAATTTTCGCTATGAATAGCTATTGGAGTTTCGGCGAAAAGATAGACGTTATCAGATTTACTAGGAAATAACAGCGGGTGATTTTTTGATGAGTTTTGAACCGAGTTATATTAAATTGTATAGGACAGGTGAACTCGCAAAACGAGTATCAAGTGCAATTGATATATTGAGAGAATGTAAGCTTTGCCCTAGGGAATGCGGAGTTAATCGGTTAGATGGCGAAAAGGGATTTTGCAGATCGGGTAGATTTGCCATGATCTCAAGTGTAGGACCTCATTTCGGCGAAGAATCACCATTAGTTGGACGTCGTGGTTCAGGGACTATATTCTTCACAAATTGCAATCTTGACTGCGTTTTTTGCCAAAATTACGATATAAGCCACTTAGGCGATGGAAGAGATGTTGATTCTGCATACTTGGCAAATGCGATGTTGTCACTTCAAAACTACGGTTGTCATAATATTAATTTTGTCACACCAACTCATTATGCACCTCAAATATTGGAAGCATTGATCATCGCCATTGAAAAGGGGTTAAAGGTCCCGTTGGTCTATAACTGCGGAGGATACGAGTCGTTAGATATGATAAAATTGCTTGATGGCATAGTTGATATATACATGCCTGATATAAAATATGGCAATAATGAGGTAGCCAAAAAATACTCAAAAGCTCCGAATTATTTTGACATTGCGAAGTCTGTCGTCACAGAAATGCACAGGCAAGTTGGCGATCTGGTTATAAATAGTCAAGGAATAGCAGAAAGAGGTCTTTTGATAAGACATCTGGTTATGCCAAATGGTATAGCTGGAACTGATAAGGTCGTTGACTTTGTGGCTAAACTATCGAAAAACACATATATTAACATTATGGCACAATATCGCCCACAATACAAAGCTAACGATTATCCAGAGATCAATAGGCGGATCACAACAGATGAGTATATATCAGCGATATTATTGGCAGAAAAAGCAGGATTAACAAGAGGATTCCGAAATGAATGATGAAAATGAGATAAAATTCATCGCTGATGAAATGCTTGGGAAATTAGCTAAGTGGCTAAGAACTATTGGTTATGATACCGTTTACTATCGCGATGGGACAGATAGCAAACTCGTCCAACGGGCATTAGAGGAAAATAGGATAATCCTGACAAGAGACACTGAACTTGCAGAAAGGAAATTAGCCCGAAACTGCATATTCATTAAAAGCGAAAACGTTTGGGAGCAATTTAATCAAGTTGTTAATGAACTTAAATTAGATACAAAAAGTAAATTGTTGACAAGATGCCTTATATGTAATGTCCAAATTCAATCTGTTGAGAAAGAAAGCGTAAATGGTCTTGTCCCGCCTTATACATATCAAACTCATGATGTATTTTATAGATGCCCAAGCTGTGGAAAGATATATTGGTCTGGAACGCATAAGGATAATATGATTGAGTTGATAAGTAATTTGATTAGCTGATTTTGTATTGACTCTATAAAATTATATATGGTATAATTCTTGATAAGATACAGAAAACATTTTATTTTATTAGTATTTATCTTATTTTTATTAAGGGGAATTATGTGTTAAGCTTCCCACGCTACCTAAATAGCAGTTTTACAATAAATTTTGAGCGACAAATATCTATTCGTAGAAAAGATCACGACTTCGAGGATATTCTAAAAAATAAGGGTTTTTTACAACCTCAAACAATTCAGATTCCGGATGAATTTGGTCCTGAAGTGCCTCGAATGATTTTCTATTCTTCTGACAAATCTTGTCAAATTATTATAAGTCAGATTAACATTGTGTTGAATTTGATACATCCAGATGATAGACAGGAAGATGTGAATGAATGCAAGGAGCAAATTTTATATGCAGCGCAAGTTTCTTTTGATCTGCTTAAAAAACTTGGTGAAATTAAGCCATACTTTTGCGGTTTGGTTAATACAGTCCGTTTGCATAGTAAAGAGAAAGAAAATGACGTATTAGAAATACTTACAAAATTATTATCCAAAGATAGTGGATTCAGCAGATTGCATGATATTGTTGTAAAGATTACCAATGTTGTCTCAGATCGTTTTTTCAGCAATATAACATGGAAAAACTATAGGATATGGAAAATTCCTCAAACAACAGAACAGGATTGGCAAAGACTATCCCAAACAGAAGCTATTGAAAAAGGTATTGAAATTGTTGTTGATTTCAATGATAGATATATGTTCAATGAAAATTCTAATTATTTCTCAAGCTCAGAGATTGTGACTGAGATCGTTGAAGGAAACTTTAATGAATTAAATATGGCGATTCAAAGGTTAAAGGAATTGTAAAAAATGATTTATTTTGACGAACAGATGGATTCTGAATCTGAATCTTTCAACAGAGTTAAATATTATTTTCCCAGCAAAACAATTGGGAATTCCAGTTCAATAATTCCAACACAAAAAGAAGTGATAAGATTTTTTCTTTATGAACCAATTGATTCTTTTACTCCAATAGATTATACTACTCAAAGTGAAGTTGAACCATCTTCTGCATTAATTGGTATGCTAAATCTTTTAATAGAAAATCAGAGGCGAGATTTATTAAATAATAATGAATTATTGCAATATATTAACTTAATTAATGATATGATTAAAAGGAATTATCGTGGCGTCACTTTCATTGAACATAGCTTTTATAAGGATCCTGAAATTCCTAATCAAGAGCAAATATGCTTTGAAATTCATATCACTGCTGAACCAAGTGAAATAATTGGTGACCAGAAAAAGTTTTACAAAGAATTAATAAAGTCTGTTCCTTCTGATAAACGTAAGTTCTTCACTTTCACTTACCGTGTTTCTTAACTATGCAACCTATCGAATTTTTAAATCTTGCTCACAAGTTAATAGATTCAGCCGATGAAGCCGAACTCAGGACAGCGATAAGCAGAGCATACTACTATGTTTACCATTCCATAAAAAATGATTTGGTAGGTTCTGATACTAATCTTACACATGATGTAATGATTAACTGTATCCAAGAGGCTAATATTAATGGTAACAAAGTGGCAGAATTTGAGGAATTAGGACAAACTATAAGAGATCTAAAAACTGATAGGATATTTGCTGATTATAAAATAAATAAATCATTAAGCCAAGAAACCTGTCATACCATGATTAAGAGATGCGAGACTGCGGTAGAAGATTTTAAAGAGTGTAAGAGATTGGGAATTATTGATGCAGCAAGAAATTATTTGAGACAATATAAATATATTTAACCACATCTCCTCTTTACATATCCAACCTGAAAGAACATTCTAAAAATCCAAATAATAACATAAAGTAAGGAGCAAAGATGAGCCAAAAGATGAATTTCCTATTATTTATGCCTGAGCAACTTAGAGCTGATGCAGTTAGTGCAATAATAGATAATGGAGCAAAAACACCTAATATGGAACAAATAGGTTCAGAGGGCGTTACATTCACCAACTGCTTCGTCCAACATACCGTTTGCACTCCGTCAAGATGTAGCATGTTCACGGGTTTATATCCTCATAGCCATGCCCATAGAACATTGACATATTTGCTTAGACCTCACGAACGTAATTTGTTTCGGGAACTTAAAGAGAATGGTTATTATGTCCAATGTTTCGGTAAAAATGACATACTATCTCAGGACTCAATATCTCTTTGTTTTGATTCTGTCCAACTACGTATAAAACCAGAACATAGAGATATTAACCCATGGGACAAGGATCATAAACACTACAAATCGTTTTACTATGGTTGCAGAAAAAATACAAAGGACACTGATTGGGCGATAATTCAGAGTGCCTTAAACTTCCTTGATGACAAAAGAGATCAGCCTTTTTGCCTTTTTCTTCCGATGAGTTTTTCTCATCCACCTTATATTGTTGAAGAGCCTTATTTCTCTATGTATGATCGCTCAAAAATGCCTGAACCAATTCCCGCAAAATATGACGATAAAAGGCGATTTATGAGAATGATACACGAATCTTATGGTCTGGATAGACTTGATGAGTTAGATTTTAGGGAGATAAAGGCGACTTATTATGGTATGACGTCTCGTATTGACGATCAACTTGGCATTTTGATAGAAAAGCTAAAATCAATTGGACAGTATGATAATACCGCAATATTTGTATTCTCCGATCATGGCGATTATGCTGGTGATTACGGGCTGACAGAAAAATGGTGGACGGGATTTCAGGACTGCCTAATACATACACCATTCATAGCAAAAGTCCCTGGATATAAACCAATTGGTCGTAGAGACACTTTTATAGAGATGATCGATCTTTTTCCGACAATCCTTGAGCTTGCAGGTATTGAACCAAAACATTATCATTTCGGCAAAAGCCTCATGCCTATAATAAAAGGTGAAACTTCTCATCACCGCGACTGTGTCTTCGCTGAGGGTGGACATCTTCCAGATGAAAAGCATTGTTACGAACCCTTAATTGAAGGGATATACTATGATAAAGTGCGTCTGCCTCTAAAAGACCCAAAGGTATTCTCAAAAGCTGTCATGATAAGGAATGAGAGATATAAATATATATATTGCCCTGATGATATAGATGAATTATATGATCTGAAAACCGATCCACAAGAGATAAATAATATCGCAAATGAATCTGGTGTTGAAGACATAAAAAGGGAACTCAGGGATCAGATCACCGCTTGGTTACTCAAAACATCTGATAGCCCGCCTTTGGAATGGGACAAACGGGGTTGGTAAAATTTCATACTCAAAAGGCGAACTATTGCCTTAGTCACAAATACAAAGAAATTACTCATTTGGACATTTATAAGAAAGATGGCACTAATAAAGCGAGGATCACCTGTGCATAAATACGATGACCGAAATCATTTGGATGATTAACACCGTTGCCAGTGAGAGAAGCATAACTTTTTCTCTTCAAAAGTTCAGTCCACATAGAAGTCATATCAGCCAAGATCACCCCATCACTGCATAAAGTCTTTAACATATCTCTATATATCGGATAAAGATCGGGGGAAGAGGCAGTCCATTCGGGATTTGCAGTCATCGTAGCAACAAGAATAAACTCCGCATTTGGATTTTTTTCTTTAACCGCTTTCATCTGCCTATATATATTGGTTTTGAACTGTTCAGGAGTAACCCGACCGCTAGCGTCATTCATTCCAAAGGCAATGATAACAAGGTCAGGATTTTCTTCTGCGACAACACTTATATTTTGCAATCCCCATTCAGATGCTGTTCCGCCTACCGAATAATTTTTATATGTTATCTCTGATCCGTAATATTCCTGGAGTCCATGAACGACAAGATCGCCATAAGGAGGCATGAAAGGCTTTGCTCCTGTAAATCCAGAAGCGTTTCCTCCAGCTGAAATACTATCGCCGAATAGCACTACCTTTAATGAAAGTTTGTTTATCAGTTTGTCTTTCGTTTTTGGTAGATCATTTAAAGCAAACTCTGGTATTGGTGCTTTCCATGTCTCCTTATGCGTGTAACTAATTTCAATTTGCATATCGTGGAAAAAATGACCTTCACCAAACAACAGATGACTTTTCCCATCACGACAAGCAGGAATTGAATTTGGCGAATTTGGAGCAGGTCTCATCTCTTCTGCTGTCTTAAATGGTATCCTTGATCCTTTGGGAAGCGATATAATTCCTTCTTGATTGATGATATAATCTTTGCCTTCATTATAAAGAATATCCCTTGATGCACTTTTGACAGATAGAATCTTGTCAGGTATAAATAGCAGAGTATCATTAGGAAGCTCATTTTCATCCTTTTGAACAAAAAACAGACTTTCACTTTCCATAACTTCGCTGATCCAGAATGGTTTCATATCGTTAAACCTCTTTTCTATCTTAAAATCTACTGAAAAATTATCAACGCGTAACGATTTTCTCATTGTGTTTTCTTTTCCGTTACGCGTTATTCTTTATCTATATCTGCTTAAATACGCTCACGTGTATTTTTCCGCCTTTATCAGCCTTTAATATCCAGTAATTATTTTCTTTTGTCGCTTTTATATCTCCGTCAATCTTAATATCGGAAAACTCTTCAGCATTGACAGGAAGTTTGATCACTGCATAAACATCATCAGGCAGATCAACCTGAATATCAAAGCTATTATCTGTTTTTTGCCACCAAACAGAGATATTTCCCTTAGGAGTTGGCATACGTCCCTTAGCCCAAAGAAGGTCAGCAGGTTCAGGTGCGATTAGGACTTTGGAAAATCCCGGCTCAATGGGTCTGATCCCTAATTGATATGTGCTTAAAAAATAAGTAGGTGCTGCACTCCAAGCGTGGCAATGGCTACGAGTCCAACGACTTGATGGCTCATATCCTGGGAATGTCTCCCAGCAGGTAGTAGCGTCTTTATCAAGCATAAATCCCCAATGCTTGCGTGAAAGATCAAGTATCTTCTGAAAATCGCCTGTTTTAGCCAACGCCTCAAATGTGAAGAACATCATAAATGGGCTTCCAATCCTTACAAATCCATCAGGTGCAGAAGCTATGTATTGCTGTATTATCTCTTTTCTGTCATCAGTAGCACAGTCACAGAGAAAGACTACGGTATTGGTCTGTTGACTGACAACGGGACTGAGTGTGCCATCTGCTCTTATACAATCTATGTAAGCCTGTCTTTCATCGCTCCAAAGCCGTTTATTTATCCCAATTTTTACTTTTTCAGCAATTTTGAGATAACGATCAGCGTCAGAATCTTTGCCGAGTATCTTTGCAACTTTGGCGGTTCTGCGATATGCCTCTACAAGCCATGCGTTTTGATGTGTTATAATACCTGATCCGGGCGTATCCATAGGTGCCCAATCAAGCATGTTCCAAGCCTCTATTTCAAGGAGATCGTCACCGTTAAGCATTTTTTCACAATTGTTAGCCTGTTTAGCCATATATGGATATATTTCTTTTAAGAAGTCCATATCGCCTGTCATTTGATAATATTCCTCACATGCCAAAGCCCAAAGCATGCTCCATGCGGTCAATATATTTTCCCATCCGCTTGGCACTTGTGACTCTACCAATGGCGATCTGTTCAGGGACTGACCCGCAAGTATTAAGCAATGTCTTGATAATGCGTATTCTCCGAATGCGACGTAGTTGACAGCACCTTCATTTCGCGAATCGCCTACCCAAAATGTCTGCTCATAAGTTGGGCAATCAACGTAGGTATCCTCACTACAAAGCCTTGTTGTATATCTGCCGATACGCCATATCTGGTTAAGCAGATGATCATTACAGATGAAATCGCCACGATGGATTACAGGATAGGTATTCAGAAGCAAGCGCACTTGACGAATCTGCATAGGCTCAGCGAGGTTTCGGATAGTCAATATGAAATATCTACCGCCTCTGCGAATAACTGAATGAAATTTTTGCCAACCAGATCGGGTTATATATCGCATAACGTTATTCATTCCCCATGTGTAATCAAGGACGCCATCTTGATAAGATTCAAATCCGAGCCAATCCATTATAACACCTTCTGGGGCATCTACCTCAAATTCAAGGAATCCGACAGCCATTTTGCCAAAATCAAATATTATCTCAATATCTGATCCATCATCTGTGGGATATATGGTAGTGACGTTATCGTTCACGGAACACATAGCATTTAGATCATCTATTCGGGGTTTGCCCTGAGCTTGTTTTGCCCAGACAGTAAGATTAAATACATGGGCGCTATTCTCGTCATTATGATCTATCGGCTTTAGATATTTTGTATAGGGTTTTAGGTCATCAACGGTTTTAGCGTTCCATACAGATAAGAAATCCTGATCATCGCTTGATGTGAAAGGTCCAAAAGTGGCAAAATGTGCATTACTGACGAAAGGTGCAGAGGGTTCAAGCATTATCGGCGATTCCACAGGAAAATTAGTAGACCATTCGTGATATGTCCCTGTAACATTCCATAACAAAAGATTTTCACCGGGACGAAGCTTAAAATTTACTGTTGACCCTCCTGCCCATCTGCTAAAATAGTCAGGATTTTGTCCTATATCTTCTCCATTGACACGAAGCGTCCCTGTTGCGTTAACCCATCTGCTTTGATACTTGAATGTAACATCGGTTTCTTGGTCAACTTTTATCGTTGTGGCTATAAATCCGCAGATTGGACGAGGATTTGCGTCAATATCACCCGGAAGCAAGTTGTTACGAAGGTTCATTGCCCAAACCTGCTTCGGGGGATTGACAAGTCTGGAAGATATAACAGAAACAGGCGAAATAGGTTCTTCTGTCAGGAAAGGGATCGGTCTTGGGACAAGGTTAGTCCAAGGTTGACAGCCAACGTCGCCGATCTCTTCCGCATTTTCCCAAGATAGATCATCAAAGCATATATCTTCCCATCCAAGTGGATCAACTCTTGCGTCAAAATGCTCTACCCATGCCTGTTGACAGGCAATTCTGGGCGTCCGTCGGTCATAAGATGGGTGTTCGCTAACCTTCCATGAACTATCAGTGATAACGGTTTCCACATCACCATCTAACATCTTTATATCTATTTGTGCTAATAACCCTGTCGGTGCAGGGATATATTGGAACGTCCCTATTCCATAATGAGTTACCAAGACTGATATAGCATTGTCTCCAATATAAAGCAGGTCGCTAATATCATAAGTGTCATAATGATATGCAAAATGCCAGCTTCGTATAGGACCTTGACCAAGCCTTTTTCCATTCACCCATACGACATATCTGGAATCTGCGGTTATATGGAGTTTTGCATCTGTTATGTTTTCATTTAGATCAAACTCTTTCCTCGCACAAAACCAGAAATTCTGAGCTGATTCTTTGCCTTTAATAGTTATCCATTTTGCTTTCCAGTCCATATCTCAACCTCGCAGTAAAAGTCTTAAAAGACATTGATCTTATAAAATGATTATGATAACATACTAATATCTTTTCTAATTGGCAATTATGATAACAGGAATTGTGTTTAATGTCAATCATTCGTAATTGAGAAGCAGGAGAAAAGCTTTTTGACTCTAATATCTTATGTATTAATATCATTGACATTTGTATATTTTATTGTATCTTTAATACTATTTATCGGCACATTAATAATCAAAAAATCGACGAAAATTAATGATAATCTCCCCTATGTATCAATCATTGTGCCTGCAAAAAATGAGGAAAAAATGATCGGTAGATGTCTTGATTCACTCATAAATCAAGATTATCCTAAAAATAAATACGAAATAGTCATCATAAATGACCGATCTACCGATAAAACACAAGAGGTAATTAAACTTTATCAAGAAAAACATTCCATTATCAAAAGTATAGAGATTAAAGAAAATTTATCAGGACTTACAGGAAAGCAAAATGCGGTCAACGAAGGTTTGAAGATATGCAGGGGCGAAATTATAATGAACATAGATGCTGATTGCATCGCGAAACCGAAATGGATAAAAAATACTGTCTCTTGCTTCACGCCAAAAACAGGGTTGGTGATGGGATTTAATATTACCTATAATGATAGAAACTCTTTGTCTGTTTTTGCTGAACTTCAGGCTCTTGACATGCTTTTTTTATTAGATTCTGCTTCTGGCTCTATCGGTGTCGGTGTTCATTCTGGATGTGCGGGAAGCAACATCGCATACCGCAAATCTGTCCTTGACGATGAAAATTTCCAAAAACTCGGTTTTACGATAACAGAGGATACCGCAGTTATACACGCAGTATCTAAAAATCCCAATTGGGATGTAGCCGTTATGTATGATAAAGATGCGATGGTTATGACCCCAGCAGAGGTAAGTTGGAGAAGATTCATCGCACAACGTATAAGATGGACGCTTGGCGGATTAACTACAAAATCATGGATTCTAATTCCATTGTATTTAGCATTTCTGTATCATCTTAGCCTTATAATACTCATACCGCTTGCTTTCTTTATAAATTCTTTACAGATAAGTGTTCTACTGTCGTTTTCTATTAAAGCATTCATTGACTTTGTCAGATGTTGGCAGGTATGTAAAAGTTTTAACAGGCTTGATCTTTTGAAGTTTTTTATGCTATACGAATTTTTTATGATCTTTTATAGCGTTTTAATAGGTTTTATTAGTCTATTTGTCAGAGAAATTGAATGGAAAGGCGACATTTATAACATATCTAAGAAGGGATAGGGAAGTGAAACTTCGTAGTAGAGGATCATTATCGGGAATAGACGGCACTTATGCTCGGTCGCTTTACCATGCGTCTGGTTACACAAGAGATGATCTGAATAAACCATTGATCGCAATAGCGAACTCTTGGACAGAAGCTAACCCTGGTCATTATCATCTCAGAGAATTAGCTAAACATGTAAAACAAGGGATTATCTCATCTGGGGGAACGCCTGTTGAATTCAATACTATTGCTCCTTGTGATGGCATTGCACAAGGAAAAGGAATGCACTACATTTTGCCTGCCAGAGATATAATTTCAGCATCAGTTGAGTTGATGATACAATCACATCAATTTGATGGCGTTGTGATGATCTGTTCCTGTGACAAGATAATTCCCGGAATGCTTATGTCAGCGTTAAGATGTGATATTCCAACGATATTTTTGACAGGTGGAACTATGCTTCCATACAGATCAATGGTTGCATGTGATGTCAAAGAAGCCATCGGTGCATATAAATCACAAAAAATTACAAAACAAGAGTTAGAATATATTGAGGAAAACGCCTGTGGTAGCCCGGGATTATGTAGTATGATGGGAACTGCAAGCACAATGAGTTGTATTGTTGAAGCTATGGGGCTTTCTATGCCCGGATGTGCTACTATGCCTGCGGTAAGCTCTGCCAAACTTACATCTGCAAGGCTTGTTGGCAAACAAATTATGAAAATATTGAAAAAGGATTTAACGACTACCCAGATCGTCACAAAAGCCAGTATTATCAACGCAATAAAGGTAGGAATGAGTATTGGCGGATCAACTAATATGTTGCTCCATATCCCTGCAATTGCAAGAGAAATAGGAATTGATATTCCACTGAGTTTATTTGATGAGATCAGCAGAAAAACTCCACTTTTGGCAAAATTTAAGCCCGCTTCAAATTATAATTTGCTTGATTTTCATGAAGCTGGCGGTGTTTCAGCTATTATGAAAGCTTTGGAATCCGTCCTTGACCTTGATTTGATGACTGTTACATGCAAAACTATGCGTGAAAATATAGCAAATGCGAAGATTATGAGACCTGAGGTTATCCATTCGCTTGACGATCCGATCTCATCAGAAGGCGGAATTGCTGTCCTTTTTGGCAATCTCGCTCCAAATGGTGCAGTCGTCAAACAAAGTGGAATAAACCCAAAGATGATGGTTCACTCAGGGCAAGCTAAGGTATTTGACAGCGAAGAAGAGGTCAGGGACTATCTATCATCAAAACAGGTTAAGCCCGGTGACGTGCTTGTTATAAGATATGAGGGACCAAAAGGTGGTCCTGGAATGCGCGAGTTATCCATCCCAGCAGCCTTGTTGATCGGAATGGGATTAGGTGATTCAGTCGCTATGATCACAGATGGCAGATACTCAGGTGCATCAAGAGGTCCCTGTATCGGTCATGTCTGTCCCGAAGCAGCAGAAGGCGGAACTATTGCTTTAATTAAAGACGGCGACATCATAGATATTGACATACCTAATAGAAAATTAAACGTAAGGTTAAGCGAATCGGAACTTCAAAGTAGAAAAGCCAATTGGAAACCAAAAGAGCCAAAAGTAAGCGGTGGATTTCTTGATATTTACCGTAAGATCGTCACTGATGCTAACAAAGGTGCAGTGCTGTCAATTGATAAATAGATTAATTCTTGATGAAATTGCCTGATCAATGCTATAATATCGCATGAGGTAAGGAGATCAGAATTCCATGAATCCCAAAGTTTTTGAGCGACATGGCAATAATATAAATATTATCCAAATCTCTGCAGATGAAATCCTTAACTGTATAGTAGAGAGATGCGATATTATAGTTGAATATTCAATAATACAAGGTGATTTGGATATAGAGAAAATAAGAAACTTGTTAGATCAGAGCGAAGACTTAAAATCTGTTATCAATAGTAAAATAATCATAAAAAATAGCGAAATACGCGGGAATTTTGATCTATCAAACGTTATTTTTACTAATGATGTAATATTTGATTATTGCATATTTAGAGACACTGTGCGATTTGTTTCTAACTCTTTCAATTCTAATGCAAGTTTTAGGACAGCGGTCTTTGATAGCGAAGTTGATTTTAGCTCAACGATATTTAACGATCAAATAGATTTTATATCATCAACATTTAACAATAATGTAAATTTTGACAAGGCAATATTCAACCATGATGCTATGTTCAGTGGTTCTACATTTGGATTAGAAGACTATATTACAGAAGCAAATTTCAGCCTCGCAGTCTTTAATGAATATGCGATATTCAGTTCAGCTTCCTTTAATGGCATCGCAAATTTTAATCATGCAGTTTTCAATGGTTATACACATTTTGCTGGAAGTAGCTTTAATAGAAGTGCAACGTTCCTTTGGACAGCTATGAAGCATCCCGCAAATTTTCAAGGTGTCAGATTTTGTGAAGGCAAACTTCGTTCGTTGATCTGGAATCAGATTATCTGTCCATCTGTAAGCAAAGTAACTTTTGGCAAACTTAAACTACGTAGTTATTCAATAACGGACTTTTCAGAGTTTAACACTGCGACAATAATGGATAGCTCATCTAATCCATACCTTAAACGTTATATAGATGATGAACAATGGATACGATCATGGCGAGAGAGAAAGCACAAATTCTGGTTCATTTTATGGGAGATCACTTCACACTGCGGGAGAAGTTTTAGTCTTTGGGCGATGTGGTCAGCTTTTTTCGCTATATTATTTGCATTTATATATTATTTTGGCTTTGGTGAACAACACTTCAGCTATAACGTCCAAAAGATGATCGCCGAGGGTAGGCATCCAAATTTTTGGAGCTATCTTTATTATAGCGTTGTAACATTCACAACATTAGGATTTGGTGATATTGTGCCGACGACGAATATTGCCCGTCTTGTTGTCGGAACAGAAGTAATTTTAGGATATATAATGCTTGGAGGGCTTATAAGCATCTTTGCTAATAAATTAGCAAGACGAAGTTAATAAATGGTTTTGAGTTTTCAGTTGGAAAAGATCATTAAAAAACTGGAAACTGCATAGGAGATAAAAATGATAGGAGATTCAAGGTTTATAGCTTTTGACATGGGGGCAGAAAGTGGGCGTGCTGTTTTAGGCTCTTTCAATAACGATAGATTAACACTTGAAGAGATTCATCGCTTTCTTAACACACCTGTTAAAGTCTTTGATAGTTTGCATTGGGACGTGTTACAGATGTTTCAAGAGATGAAGAAATCTCTTGACATTTGCGTCCAAAAATACGGACCAAAATTAGATGGTATCGGTTTTGATACATGGGGAGTTGATTTTGCCCTTATTGGGAGAGACGATAGCATACTCGGATACCCATATCATTATCGTGACAAACGCACTGATGGTATGATGGAAAAGGCTTTTAGCATAGTCCCAAAAGAGGAGATATTCCGAATAACTGGTATCCAATTTATGAAGCTAAACACGCTTTATCAATTATTAGCGATGTCACTGGCAAAATCACCTATACTTGAGTCCGCAGATAAATTGCTTATGATGCCCGATCTGTTTAACTTTTTATTCACAGGCAAAAAAGTATCGGAGTTCACTATCGCGACGACGACGCAATTTTATGATCCGATAAAGAAGAGTTGGTCCAAAGAGTTATTTGATAAGCTTGGATTACCTTTCCATATCTTGCCTGAGATTGTATCACCGGGAACGGTTTTAGCACCTTTGTATCCATCAATAAGAGATGAGGTTGGATTAGGAGATGTGCCAGTTATCGCCCCTGCTTGTCATGATACTGGTTCTGCGGTTGCTGCTGTCCCTGCGAAAGACGACAAATGGGCATATATAAGCTCGGGGACATGGTCGCTAATGGGTGCTGAAATTCCTAAACCGATCATAAACGATTCATCGCTTAAATACAATTTCACAAATGAAGGCGGAGTCAATAATAGCATTAGGTTTTTAAAAAATATAATGGGGCTTTGGCTTGTCCAGCAATGCAGAAGCACTTGGGAAGATGAAGGACAAAGTTATTCGTATTCCGATCTTGTAAAAATGGCAGAATCAGCAAAGCCGTTGGTCTCAATTATAGAGCCAAATTACGAGCCTTTTTTAAGTCATGGAAACATGCCACTAAGAATTATTGAATTCTGCAAAAATACAGGGCAACCAGTGCCAGAAACTAAGGGAGCTATTATAAGATGCGCATTAGAAAGCCTTGCATTAAAATATAGATGGGTGCTTGAAAAGTTGGAGGAAATGCTCGGAAAGAAAATAACCACGATTCACATAGTAGGTGGAGGATGTCAAAATCAGTTGTTATGTCAGTTTGCCGCAGATGCCACACAACGTCAGGTCATAGCAGGTCCTATTGAGGCGACAGCTATCGGAAATATCGTAATGCAGGCTATCGCAAGAGGTTATATAAAATCTATTGAAGATGGCAGAGAATTAATAAGAAGATCATTTGAGGTAAAGGTTTATGACCCAGGATTTGGGTTAGAATGGGATTCCGCTTATAGTAGATACCTTGAAATTATGGAAAAGACCGTTGGGCTATAAATGAGGAACAATTTTGTGAAAAGTGAACTTATGTGCATTTACATTGAAACTTCAGTATTTGGTGGGAACTTTGATGATGAATTTATGGAATCTACACAAGTATTTTTTGATATGCTTCATCAAAGGCGATTTATACCTTTAATATCTGATATTTTAATTCAAGAAATTAATAAAGCACCTCAGCAATGAAAAAGAAAGTTAAGAATTTTGATTGTATAGAAATGAAAAGACATATTCAAGAGAAAATATATGAAGAAACAAGGAATATGAGTAGAGAAGAATATTTAGCTTACATCAAAAAACAAGTTGATGAAAGTTACTTTGGACAATTACTCAAAAAACATGCTATCTTATATTCCTGTGATAAAAATGAATAACATACAAAGGAATAGGTTTTTGTAATTATAATGATTTCTATGAATATACTTGATGGATTAAATGAAGTTCAGAAAAAAGCTGTCACTCACGGCGACGGACCTCTATTAATTCTTGCAGGAGCAGGAAGCGGAAAGACAAGAGTGCTTACACACCGTATAGCATATCTTATCCGAGAAAGAGGCATATCGCCGATGAATATATTAGCAGTGACATTCACAAACAAAGCGGCGGAGGAGATGAAAAATCGCCTCAAAAACCTGATAGGTCCTATACAAAGCGGGCTACTATGGGTCAGCACTTTTCATTCCGCTTGTGTGCGATTTCTAAGAGGAGATATAGACAAACTCGGACTAAAATATACACGGAATTTTACAATCTATGATCAAACTGATCAACTGCTTCTGATAAAACAGTGCCTAAAAGAAATGCAGATTGACGAAAAACGCACTCCACCAGGGGCAATTTTGAATACTATAAGTAACGCAAAGAACAATCTTATAGATTTTTCTGAATATGAAAAAAAAGCTGGCAATTTCTTTGAAGATCAAGTAGCAAAAGTATATAGGATTTATCAGTTACACTTGCGAGAAAATAACGCTCTTGATTTTGACGATCTTTTGATGTTGACCGTTCAGCTTTTTGAGGAATGCCCAGAAGTCCTTGAACTTTATCAGAACAAGTTTAATCATATACTCATAGATGAATATCAGGACACAAACCACGCTCAATATAGGATAGCTAAACTTCTTGCCAGTAAACATAGAAATATATGTGTGGTAGGGGACGACGATCAGTCAATATATACATGGAGAGGGGCAGATATTCGCAATATCCTTGATTTTGAGAGAGATTACAAAGATGCAGTTGTCTATCGCTTAGAACAAAATTACAGGTCAACAAAAAATATATTAAACGCAGCGCATAGCGTAGTTGTCAATAATATAATGCGAAAAGACAAAAAACTATGGACAGAAAACGAAGAAGGGAGAAAATTAATCTGCTACGAAGCCATAGACGAGAAAGGCGAGGCGGAATTTATATCAGATATAATATCCAAGTTATGCACAGAAGGCTATGATTATAGCGATTTTGCATTATTATATAGAATGAATGCTCAATCCCGTGTCCTTGAAAACGCCTTGCGAATTGCCCGTATCCCTTATACTGTTGTCGGCGGATTGCGATTCTATGAACGTATGGAAATAAAGGATATTATCGCATACCTGCGTCTGCTTTTGAACAGGAACGACACAATAAGCCTTCAACGGATAATAAACGTCCCTGCCAGAAATATTGGAAAAGTAACTTTGGACAAGCTGAAAGAATTCGCTTATGAGCAAGGCTTTTCGCTTTATGATGCGATGATGAACGTTGATCAAGTGCCAAATATACAAAGTCGCACCCGTGAATCTATATCAAAATTCGTCCAAATTATAGAGAGCATTGATCCAACTCAGAAGCCAACGCTTGTTATACAAGATGTCCTTGAAAAAACAGGTTACATAAAAGCTTTGGAGGAGGAAAACTCCATTGAGGCACAAAGCAGGATAGAAAATGCCAAAGAATTGCTTTCAGAGGCAAAAGAATTTGAGCAAAGGCAAGATGATCCAGAATCAGTCACATTGGCACATTTTCTTGAAGGGATAACACTTAAAAGCGATATAGATAATTGGAATAATCAAGAAAAGAAGGTCTCATTGATGACACTTCACAGTGCCAAAGGATTGGAGTTTAGAGTTATATTTTTGACAGGTATGGATGAGGGCATATTTCCATCGTGGCGATCTCTTGAAAACGATAAAGAAATGGAAGAGGAACGTAGGCTTTGTTATGTCGGCATTACTCGTGCAAAAGAAAGGCTATATCTCACTTCTGCTTCTCAGAGGTTATTGTTTGGCAATACATCATTCTTTGAACCTTCGCGCTTCCTTGATGAGATCCCATCTCATTTGAAAGAACAATATAACGATACCATAGCAATAAAGTCACCTGAGCGACAAGTTGTTTCACAAAGTCAGCAAACTATCATTAACAATGATAAATTTGATTTTAAGATCGGTCAGAAAGTCCGTCATAAAACTTGGGGTAAGGGCATTATAAAAGAGGTTGTCGGCAAAGGCACAAATATGATGGTAACAGTTAATTTTGATATAGGCGTAAAAAAGACGCTTATGGTTGAATATGCTAATCTTGAAAGATTATGAAATTTAGGAGGAATTTATGGAAAAGATAACAATAGAGCAGGTTGAGCATGTGGCTAACCTTGCCAGACTAAGATTCAACGAAGAGGAAAAACAAAGGCTTGCTATTCAACTTGAAGCAATACTTGAATATATAGAAAAGCTAAATGAGTTAGATACTGACGATGTTCCGCCGACGTCGCATGTTATACCAGTAAAAAACGTCGTCAGAGAGGACGTAGTCAAGCCATCGCTTAGCCGAGAGGAGGCATTAGCAAACGCCCCAAGTCCCGTAGATGGGCTTTTTGAAGTCCCGAAAATAATAGAATAACTGAAAGGCGAAAGTATGTTCAACCTACGGAAATATGACCTTACACCGACAACATTGATATTTCTTGTGATACTTTTTGCTTTCTTTATTGTATTTCTCATTTATCCTATCGTCTATGTTTTCTCGCAGGCTTTTTATCTAAGCGAAGTGCGTCTTTTTAGCATAGACGAGAGGTTCAAAGACGAATTAGACAATAGTATATTCTCCGAAAGCCTTGCCTTAGAATTCTCCAATAACGGACATGAAACTTCGCAGAATATTACGATCCTGCCAATAAAAGAGGGCAAATGGGAAATATACGATGAAGGCGGAAATTATGTCATCAAACAGGAGGAAGGCAAGCTAAACGTATATACAAAAGGCAAGTTTTCGCTTGGCTTTTTCAAGTTAATGGTGACCAATCCGCTTCAACGTGAGAGCATAATAAACAGTATGGTCCTCGGCTTTGTCGTTACATTAGCAACTACGATATTGTCATTGCCATTAGCCTATTGCCTTGTTAGATATAACTTCCCTGGAAGGTCGTTGTTTCAAGGCTTGATCCTTGTGCCGATGGTTATGCCTCCGTTTGTCGGTGCAATAGGTATGAGACAGCTTTTTAGCAGAATGGGCAGTGTCAACCTTATATTGATGAAACTCGGGATAATAGAGCCTCAAAACGCTATTGATTGGCTTGGAACTGGATTCTGGGGAGTAGTTATTCTTGAAGTGCTTCACCTTTACCCTATAATGTATCTTAACATTGCTGCTGCGATGGCTAATGTTGATCCGAGTTTAGAAGAAGCAGCTGAAAGTATGGGTGCTGGAAGACTGAGATTACTTAGGACGATAACTCTACCGCTTATGGTCCCAGGATATTTTGCTGGTGCTTCTGTCGTTTTTATATGGGCTTTTACCGATCTTGGCACGCCGTTGATATTTGAATATCGTAAAGTTATACCTATTCAGATATTCAATATGGTCGCAGATATTAGAGCTAATCCTATGGGGTTTTCGCTTGTAGTCGTAGTCATATTGTTATCTTTGGGGTTTTTCTACTTGTCTAAAAAATTTATGGGAACTAAACGTTATGAGATGATGTCAAGAGGACATGTAGATATACGAGAACGAAAAGCTGGAAAAATCGGCACGATTATAATATATATATTTATCTTGTCAGTGATATTTGTAGCGGTTTTGCCACATATAAGCGTTGTTTTGCTTTCAATAACTCAAAAATGGTCTGGAACAATACTTCCCGAAGTCTATACATTAGATCATTTCAGGGAGATTTCCTCGCATGAATTGACACTGCCGAGCATAAAAAACAGCTTAATATACAGCACTATAAGCACTTTTCTTGATCTATTGGTGGGCATATTGATCGCTTATATTCTCGCAAGAAGGAAAGTCCCTGGTAAAGATGCTCTGGACCTTTTATCAATGTTGCCATTGGCATTGCCCGGCTTAATATTAGCATTCGGATATGTGGCGTGTTTCTCTGGAAGTTTTATTGACCCAAGAGATAACCCAACGGTTTTATTGGTTGTGATATATGCTGTCCGAAGACTACCTTATATGGTCCGATCTGCCTATGCAGGATTTCAACAGACAAGTATAGCTTTGGAAGAATCATCTATGAGCCTTGGCGCTTCTCCATTCAAGACTATACAGAAGATCACATTTCCGCTTATTATAGCTAACCTTGTCGCTGGCGGAATTTTGTCCTTTGCGTTTGCGATGCTTGAAGTTAGCAGTAGCCTTATACTTGCTATGAAGAAAGAATTTTTCCCGATAACCAAAGCGATATATTATGTATTCGGCAGGGTTGGTGACGGACCATACATCGCAAGTGCTATGGGCATATTAGGCATGGTTCTTTTGATAATAAGCCTTGTGCTTGCAGGGAGATTTCTTGGAAAACGTATGGGGGAATTGTTCAGAGCTTAACATACAGGAGGCTAATATGCGACAACCTTTGATTAACGAGACAAGATATGAACACTTTGACGTAGCAGTTGTTGGCGGTGGAATGGCAGGGATCGCCTCTGCTATCGCTTCTGCAAGGACAGGGGCAAAGACCGTGCTTATAGAAAAAGCTGGATGGCTTGGCGGAATGGGCATAACAGGTGCAACTGGCTTACATAGCTTTTTTAATATATTTGACGCACATCCGGGAGCTGAACGCACAAGGGTTGTCGCAGGCATCGCACAAGAGCTTGTTGACATAGCAACTCAACTCGGCGGAGCAATGGGACATATCCGTATGGAGCGCGGCGGAGATTTTATCAGTATGTTTACGCCTGTTGAGCCAGAGGTTTTTAAATATGTCTCTGCTAAATTATGCCTTGATGCAGGCGTTAAAATTCTTTTTCATACTGTTCTTGATGAAGTATGGTCAAGTGATGGACACGTGGACGGAATAGTTGTATGGAACAAGGCGGGACGAAGCCTTATAAAAGCTAAAATATACGTTGATTGCACTGGCGATGGTGATTTATCTGCTTATGCTGGTGCAAAATTTGAGCACTTCAAGGCTGGTGAACATGGGGCATACTCCGCAGGTTTCACTTTCAGGCTTTGTAATGTTGATCTTGACACTATGGAAGCTGATCTTGAAAAGAAAGGCATGATCACGCAGATTGCACATGCAATAAAGCCCGGAATGCATCGTCCTGATGTTGTCAGATTAGGAATTAATATGGGAAAGCTAAGAGAAGCAGGCGTTAAAGATGCCCCAGGATATTTCTTGTCATCTTCGTTAAAACCAAGAGAGATAACCTATTGTAATTGCATTAATTATGGTCCCAATGATGGCTTGGATGTTGACGCTTTATCGTCTGCGGAGACGGATTTACGGGGCAAAATGCTCAAAGTGGCTGAAATATTCCGTGAACATATCAAAGGTTGCGAGAACTGCTATCCTGCTGGTCCTGCACCTTCTGTTGGGCAAAGACGTAGCAGGGCGATCCGTTGTGAATATGAACTTACACAAGAGGACTGCACAGAAGGAAGGCAATTTGACGATCAGGTCGGTTGTTTTTCGTTTATAGACAATAGCAAATACTTTGTCAAAGACGCTGGAGCTTATGGAATACCATATAGGGCTTTGATACCAAAAGGCTTGGATAATGTTTTAATCGCTGGAAGGATGATGACAGTTGATCTTGTCGCACATAATAGCACTAGGAATACTGTCTGTTGCTTAGTATGTGGTCAATCCGCAGGCACATCAGCAGGTCTGTCTGCAATAAAAGGAATAAGTCCTATTAATCTTGATGTTAATGAATTACAAGAAAAGTTATTGAACGATGGCGTTCTCCTCAAACCTAAATCAGACCCTTTATAAGAAAGAGGTTTTAAGTGGATCTAAATAAAAAAGCCCTATTATTGTCATATTTTACGGTTTTTTACAACATAGTTGAAGGTGTAGTCTCAATTATCGCTGGAATATTAGCTAACAGAAGTATTGCCTTAATTGGATTTGGATTAGATAGTTTCATAGAATCGCTATCAGGTGGAATAATGATTTGGCGGTTCAGTAAACGTGGAAGAAAAGACGAAGAAAAATCCGAAAAAATGGCAACTAGATTGGTTGGAATTACTTTTTTTGTTCTTGGCATTTATGTATTATATGAATCTACTAAAAAACTATGGCTAAGTGAAATACCAGACCCAAGCCTTTTCGGTATAATCATTGCGGTAATATCAGTTATCATTATGCCGATATTATTCTTAGCTAAATTCAGGACAGGTAAAGCCTTGAAAAGTGTCAGCCTTATAGCTGATTCAAAAGAAACGCTTGCATGTGTATTTCTGTCAATATCTTTATTGATCGGATTAGGGCTTAATTATCTTTTTGGTCTATGGCAAGCTGATCCAGTTGTAGGGCTTATAGTAGTAGTTTTTTTGATTAAAGAAGGATTTGAAACGATAAAAGGTGAACATGAAGAGGTATAAGGTAAAACTCTGTGGAACGACAAGTATTGAATCCGCTAAAATGGCAATAGATGCTAATGCAGATTATATCGGTGTACTTGTGAACGTCGGCATGTCGGAACGTTCGCTAAATGTTGATCAGGCAAAGGCGATTGTTGAGTTTTCTAAAATTCCAGTTATGACGCTTTTATATAATATGAGCGTTGACGAAATATGTCATATCTACGATAAGATAAAACCTTATGGCGTCCATCTGCTTGGGAACACTCCTATTGAGAACATCGGTAAATTAAAAAATAAATTGGATTGTCAGATATGGCTTACTGTATATCTTCCTGCCGAAGATCAGGGCGAAGTTGACATTGAGCAGATGAAGGAATTGATAAAAAGCTATGAATCAGCAGGGGCAGACGCAATAGTCATAGATACCGTAAGTAAAGGGCGTTACGGTGGGACAGGCAAAACTGCTAATTGGGATATAGCGAAGGATTTGGTGATGTCTGTTTGTGTCCCTGTCTTTTTGGCTGGTGGTATTAATCCTGAAAATGTCCGAGAGGCGATCCTCAAAGTTGACCCTTATGGCGTTGATTTAGCATCAGGGGTGGAGATAGAAAAAGGCAAACGAGACCCCGAAAAAGTAAAAAAGCTAATGGCAGAGATCAGAAAAGTTGAATATGAAGTAAATCATACTCTTGTTATTATGTCTGAAAGCTATGAGGAGACAAGAAACATCGGCAAAGTCATCGGAAAGATGGCTTTTGCTGGCTCAGTGATCGCACTTTGTGGGGAACTTGGCTCTGGAAAAACTACGCTTACACAAGGAATAGCAGAAGGACTTGATGTCCATTCTTTCGTCACTAGCCCAACTTTTGTAATCGTAAATCAATATAAGGGAAGGCTTCCGTTATATCATATAGATACTTATCGCCTTAGATCGTTAGATGATATGTATGAACTCGGGTATGAGGAATTCTTTTATGGTGATGGTGTTACCGCTATTGAATGGGCGCAGAAGGTTGAACCACTCTTGCCAGAGGAATATTTACGGGTAGAATTAGAATATGTCAGCGAATCTGAAAGAAAAATAACAATAAAGCCTTATGGACAAAGATATGTTGATATTGTAAATCAAATAAAGTAAAGATTGATTGAGTTAGATATTTAATCTATAAAATCCCTCTA
>DTPJ01000355.1 GCA_011334435.1 Candidatus Poribacteria bacterium
AGCCATGGCCCCCTCTTTCGAGTTACAGATTTAGAATAAAGGCTGTCAATTCTATAGGAACGGAAGCACCGGACTGGTTATATATATCATCTGTTGATACTTCGCAGTATGGGACATGGCTCCCACCACAACCAACTGTCGGTGGTGGTATATCTGCAATGCGTGAAGTTCGAGCAATGGTGGATCCTCCTGCGAATGTGTTTGGTATCATAGGTTATGATATACAGATCAGTAAAGATCAGGTGAATTGGTATAAACCAGCACTCGGATTAGATGTATACGCATCAGAAGAAAACTTTAAACAGGGTAATATCGGGGAATGGCGAAGGATCTCAGTACCACAATGGACTCAATCTGTGCCTCTTGAGAATCAGGCTACAGATCCACAGGCAACGACGTATTATTTTAGATTTCGTATTGTTACTGATCGTATATTTGCATCAGGAACTCCATCTGGATATTCGAATTCGGTCGGTAAAACGGCAGGTCCATGGTCATCTGTGATTCCTGTTATAGCTACGCCAACATCTGCCTATGATGTAATTAAAGCACGCAAAGCAGATGGGACCATGCAGCCGGGAGCACTTGGAGTTGAAAAGATTTATGCAGAAAATTTAGCTGCTATAACAGGAAATCTATCCGTTTTATCTGGCGGGCAAGAGGATCCTTATAACTATTGGTCACTGAGCGACTACCCAGGACGTCCATCAGATAGACCTGTAGGCAAGTTCCGTGTGGGCACGGAAGATGTATATTTGTTTTCTAATCCGCAAGCATCAGGTACGGAGCAGGATCCTTATATAGAAATACGTGGTAAAAATAATCAATATATAAAAGTAACATCACAAGGGATTATATTTTCTGATGCCTGGGCATCAACATTCGCATCCAATTCTGCCTTCATTGAAAGTCTATTATCAAAATCTTTACAGATACAATCAGGTGGTCATCTGCGTAGCGGTGGGTATAATGCATCGGGTAGCAACCCAAGCGGTGATCCGGGGGTCTATCTATCTGGAGGAGGTACAAGTCATCTTACAAAAGCTATTTTACATAATTCTAAAGTCGATGTGACTTATAATGGTGGGTGGACGTTTAATTCTATTTCAGGCGCTACAAGCATTAAAACACTTCCAAGACAATATGCACATTTCCAGCATAATGTATTTGAACTTTCGAATGGAGATCTCATTCTAATCGGTCATACGACTGGCACGAATAATAATTATATGGGGGTTGAGCTTAGGAAAAGTAATGGAATTTGGGGGGATTGGGTCACTTTATACGATAATACACCATACTATGTTATATCAAGTATTAAGGCTCAATCTGATGAAATCTATACAGTTTGCATACAGCTCACAAATTACCAATACCAATATAAGGTTATATTACGGAAAAGAGCAAGTAATGGTGTATGGAACACTTATGATACTGATTATACAATCAATACTGAATCAGAGGGAGTAGGAATATTAGGAGAGTATCCTATTCCTAGTTATATATCTGGGGAATATATTTATTTTATCGTTAATTTTAGTAATATAAACGGCCGATTCGTTAGAGAGTATAGAATAAAACTATCTGATTATTCTTGTGAATATGTACAAACATTAAATCTACATACAAATGAGTTTAGGTTATATAGCATAACAAATATAAATAATGAGAAATATTTAGCAACGGTATGGGTTAAAAATCAATTTATCGGTATATCAATTAGGGATGTTAATGGTGCATGGGGAACATTAACACAAGTTGCTACTAATGCTAACAATAGTGCTTTAGCAGGCTCTGCTACATATATGCCTGATGATAGGACAATTATATTTTATGCTAAGGATTATTCTAATGAACTAGCTTATAGAATCAGGTCTTCTGACGGATCATTATCATCGGAGCAATCTGTATACACTTATCCCGCTGGCCCTCGGATAAGCGCTTCTTGTATGAGTGGAGCGAAGGTAGCTTTGCTAGTAGCAAATCCACAATATAATTCAGATTACAAATTATACGAAACTTTATCTACGAGTTATTATACTTCCGTCCCAAAAGGCATTATTCCTTCGGATATTGGTGCTGGTATTGTCGAAGTCGGGCAAAACTCAAACGGCACATGGATTAAATTCAGTGACGGGACGATGATTTGTAACGGTAATATAGATATAGATACTACTATGGCTTTGATGAATAGTAATATTGGAAGCTACGGATGGTCGTTTTATTTCGTGCTGTACGCTAGTGGTGTTGTGGTCAACTTGCCTGCAGAATTTTTATCTACAAATTCTTATCAATTCATTCTCAATGAGAATGATGGTCGTGTAACTTTTTCCTACCACGAGCGAGCTACCAAATCACAAGTTAAAGTAGGATATGCTTGTCATACAATTACAAGTGCATCGTTTGACTGGATAGCGATCGGGAGGTGGAAGTAATGAAGATTAAATACAGCCCAGTACATACGGATAACCAGGAAACAGTTATAGAATACGTGGATGAAAATACTATTATGATTGACTACGATGTCTATGAATTTGACCCTGAATCCGTCGAATGGCCGGATATAGCCGAGCAGACAGTGTTTAGAATTCTTGGAGCTCACCGAGATGAGAAGGGAGAACTGTGGCTTGTGGTAAGAAGATTTTATACTCAACTTGCTCGTCCGGATTGGGATACAGGAGATTATCATGAAGTTAGTCGGAAAGACTAAGGAACAAGTCGAGCAAGAGCGGCTTAAGAGACTCGCTGAGCAGGTTCGAGCGGAGCGGAATCGAAAACTTGCCGAAACGGACTGGATGGTATTGACTGATGCACCTATCGATGAAAAGAAGAGAGAAGCTATTTTGCGCTATCGACAAGCATTAAGGGATCTTCCACAACAAAAGTCTTTTCCGCTTGATATAAAATGGCCAGAATTGGGACTTCTATAATGAAAGGAATTTAAGTGTCAGAAGAAACTTTTGTGAGTAAAGCAGAACACAATTATATTCACTCAAATCTGCAACGTAAAATTGATGAGACTGAAGCACAATTAAATGGATTAGGGCAGCGGCTAACAAAAGTCGAGCAAGAAATTGCACGAATGCAAGAACGTGATCAAGCACAATGGCACATGATTGCAAAGCTTGAAGCAAAGATTGATATTGTGTTAACTAAGATTGAAGATATTACAAAAAAATCAGTACGTATTTGGGAAGCGGTTTTCTTGACTTTCCTTGGCGGATTAGTTGGAGTACTAATCCGCAATGTTTTTAAGTAATTTTTAAGTAATTAGGCTAATAAATCTTGAGTTTGAGTAATGATTTCAAGATCTTCAGGCAAATAATCTGTGTAATGTTCGGTCATTTCTTCTGATCCATGCCCTGTCATTTTCCTTAATACATCTTCTGAAACTCTTCGGCGCAGTAATGTATTAAAGAATCTTCTAGTTGAATGAAAAGTTAGATTTCGTTCTTTATAATCATAAATACCAACTTTCTCCATGCGTTTATAAAGCCACTCCCGGAGCCTGTTTGCTGTAATAGGTGTTTCTTTACCTGGATGGAATGAGAACAAATATCCCTGCTGTTTAATAAAATCTGCAAGTTCATTATAGAGCGATTCTGAAATCGGTATTGCCCGGGCGTCCTTATCTTTCGGTATTGTTCTTTTTTTTAATTTTGTACTATATTGGCCTGTTACGTTTATATAATACATCGTTGTTAATCGATCTTTTTTCTTTATCGTTTTAGTCCTGATATCATCGGTTTGTAATCCGCAGATTTCACCGATTCGTAAACCAGTTAGGAATGCGAGCTTCGTAGCTAAATAATAAACCCTATCCTTCGTTTCCACCGGCGCATTTAGGATTCTTTCTACTTCATCAAAACTAAATCCACCGAACTTTTTTGAGTTTATAGCGAGTTGCGGAACGTTTTGCCAGGGATTTTGTTTAATCACTCCTAGACGCACAGCTTCTTTCATCATTGTTGAATAGATACTACGACGATTATTCACGGTTTTATGTGAGGACCCATCCTGTAACCAGTCAAAAAGCAGGTTCTCACAATCTTGTGATGATATTTTTGAAATAGGTAATTTACCATGGAATGGTTTGATATGGTTCTCCCAGATTTTCCTGCCATCTAAAACATAGCGTTCGGTTATAGATGGTTTATCTATAGGCGATCGCAATAGTTTTGAGCGAACATATCTTGATTGATCATATTCCCAAAAATGCATCTCATTTTCTACCCAGCTTGTGAGTGTGATAGTGTCAGATATATGCAGTGAATCTTCTTTGAAGAGCTGCTGGAGTTGTTCTATAGCTCTCTTGATTGACGCTCCTTTTTCTTTCTGCGATTCGAAAGATATCCCTGTTGATTTAATTAGGCGTTTCCCATTCTTATAGAAATAGTAGTAAATATATTTAACGTTACTGTTTTTTCTCTGTCTAATGAATATACCGAAAGGGAATTTGTTATATCTCATATTAAGAAGTATATATCATTTTCTGGAAATTTGAAGCTTTTTCTGCTAGCCATTCTGCTAGCCATGAGACTTTACCTAAAAATAATTTATTATATTAGAAAGAATAAAAATATGGAGGTGGCGGGAATCGAACCCACAACACTACTGTATATAGCGGTATTTAGTGGTATATATCTTCAGATAAACGCTATATATAGCGTCTATAGGACGGTGGGAGAGCGCTTTCTGTACACCATTTTGTTGCCATTTGTCGGCCAAATGACCGAAAAATAATTCCCTATTCATGCTGAGAAATTGTTATCTCTTGTCGGAAGGCTAATGAACGGAATATTTAAAAGTATGATCATGAGTTTTTCTATGGCAACATCATTGATGATGACAGCATTGCTTCTATCCTGATGTTCTGCAAGAATACGGTAGGCTTCCCATTTTACTTGATAATAGCTATTCTTTGATACCATTATAAGCTTGCCTGCTCAAACATCTTTTTAAGAATCTTCAAAGTAATCTCTGCATCATAGATCGCACCATGCATTTTATCTGAATCATATTTTATCTGGTAATAATTAGCTGTTTCACTAAGGGAAGGATATTTCCATTCTTGTTTCTTATTGATCCAATATACACAGATAATATCCATATTCGCTTTCATTGTATCGAAACGTCTATACTTTTTTATGATGGGAACGAAACCTGCATCGAATGAAATATTATGTCCTGCGAACATGTGTACACCTTCACAGAATTGTTCAAATTCTTTATCTTCGTCAAAATACTTTGGATAATTTGCGTCACCACGGATCCGTTTTATGGCTTCTTTATTCAATCCATTTACTCTTATGGCTTCCTCATTAAAAGGTTCCCTGGGATAGTAATATCGTTCCAACCGACTAATCTCCTTAAATCCAGAATTCTTATCCCATCTAACCCGTATTGCGCCAATAGATAATACACTATATTCACCCGGGTTCTTTCCATTCGTTTCTGTATCAAGGACAATAATATCTGTTAGATCATCATCGATCCATTCCAATAGATCAAATCTAGCATTAGTTCTTCGATAGCGATTAATAGCTTGAGTAGAGAAAGATTGATTTTTCTTTTTAAAGAAAATGCGTTTGATTAGCTTTAGGACTATCTTAATAGCCCTATATATCAAATAAAGGAACCCTGCAATCAATAAAAGAGTTAAAATTATACCGATATCCATTCTTTCCCCCCTTCAATCAATTTTGAATGGAATTATTTTGCACTGACTTTTTGTTCTGGCTTCCCTTCCCCCAATGCATGAATCATGGGACGAATGATATTAAGCTTTTCATCATCCAGGGCCTGAATAATATCAACTATGTCTGCAATCCTGGGCGGTGGTTTGAAAAGTATCCCCTCACGCTGGAATAAATCAATAAGATATTTTGTGCCTTCGTCACCGGCTACTAAATATTCGACAGTTGTATTTAAAATTCTTGCGATATGATATGCTTGATCGGCTTTAGGGCATATTCGTTTTGTAATCCAGCCATTGAAAGTACGAAAACTAATATTTGCTTTTTTAGCTACCCATTCTTGAGTTGTGTTCTGGGCCTTAATCAGTTCTTTAAGTCTAAGATATATATCCATAATCTATTTATCGTAAATTATAGCTCAAAACTGCGTAAAAATCCGCTTGACAAATACGCTAAATAGAGTTATATATGAGGCATGATTACTCAGAAAAGGGAAATGAAGTATTATAAAGTATCAATTCCGATATCTGATCAAGATAAAGATCGATTAAAGCAATTGATTGATCTTGACGGTGGGCACGTAGGTAAATGGATCAGAAATCTGATCCTGAAAGAATTGGAACGCAGATCCCTTTCCTCCACTCTTCCCCATAACAGGATGTCGAGCCATGGCGACAGGTCCATGGCCCCGAGCCGGGGCGAGTAGTCCTCGGCATTAATTTCTTCCATGGACATTGAGGATCGATTATACAAAATTGAAGCGCTCCTCGAAAAACTATTAAAACTGCGCAGGCAAACGGTAGTCAGCCCATGGCTTACTGCCGATGACGCAGCGGAATATCTTTCAATAAATCCTTCTATCCTGCGACGTAAAGCGAAAGCCGGGAAAATAAAGTTTTACCGACACCCAGGGACACGGAAAATGTGGTTCCATGTCCAGGATTTAGATGCCTATGTAAGAGGTGGTTGTTATGAAAATCCAAAAACAAACGAGACGGAGTGTGAGAGCGAAGGAGAAAAAGAGATTAATAAAGGAGCTGGACAGAATCTTCTCTTTCTATATCCGAAACAGGGACGGGTGGAAATGCGTAACGTGCGGGAGCACCGATAAAGAATCTCTCCAGTGCGGGCACTTGTTTTCGAGAATTAGTTACAACACACGATGGGATGAGCGTAATGCTTATTGTCAATGTAATTGTTGCAATTTTAGGCATGAGCACGATCCGGGCCCACTAACAAGCTATTTCTTATCGCTATATAGCTCAAGAGAGTATCAAAAATTATACAACGAATCACATAAACAACGCCATTTTTACAACTACGATTTAATAAAGTTAATTGATTATTACAAAGCAAGATTAAAAGAAATGGGGGTGGAGTATGACACAGACAAAAACGGCAAAATGGAATCTGACGGCGCAGCAAGCTAGAGCGGTCTATTGGTTAAAAAATCATCCTGAACACATCATGCTTCTAAAAAGCAAAGATTTGGATTTCGCTCTCAAGCATAAGGACGAGTTTAGGAGAGCAGGCACATTTTCTGCATTCATCGAACTGAACTTAATCGAGATTGTGGGAGAAGATGACTTATGAGTGATGCTCTTATAAAACAAGATATGGCGGGCTTATCAGTGGATGATGTAGTCCACCAGATAGAGCAAATCCAGAATCTCATGAAAAAAGTGATGAAGCTTAATGAGCACTATGGAATTAAACCGGGTACATCGAAGCCAACATTGTTAAAGCCAGGTGCAGAGAAGCTAAATTTCATGTTCCGGCTTGTACCAGAGTTTGAGATCCACCGGAATGATCTAGAAGGAGGTCATAGGGAATATATAGTCAAATGCAGGCTTAGACACCTACCTTCAGGGAACTATGTATCTGAGGGTGATGGATCCTGTTCAACGATGGAAAGCAAGTATCGATACCGTAAAGGATATACGGAAGTGGAGGTTGGGGATCTACCAGGTAAATACTGGAGCCTGGTTGATGATGAAAAGAAAGCATTCTTACAAAAATTATTCGGCCCTGGTGATTATCGACTAAAAAAGAGATCCAACGGTTGGAAAGTAGTGAAAATAGAAGGGGATGGAGACAAGATCGAGAATAAAGACATTGCTGATGTCTACAACACTGTGCTTAAGATCGCTAAAAAACGAGCGTATGTAGACGCTACCATACTTGCATGTGCAGTTAGCGATATATTCACACAGGATGTTGAAGACGGGATTCCTGAACCTGCGACAACCATAGACGATGAAAAACCAAAACCTGTTCAAATTGATGGGAATATTCGTGAAAAACTAATCAAAGAAATATCCGTAATTATAAATCAGAATAATTTCACCGAAGCAGAAAAACGCTTTTATCGTGAACAAATAAAATCCACAGAAACAGACAGGCTTCATTTAGTTCTGGAAGATGCAAAAAAAGTAGCTTTGATGAAAAAAGAAAAGGGAGGGGATAATGTCACAGCAGAGGTTTATTAGTACATCATACTGGGACGATGGGTGGGTGAGAAAGCTCTCTCCGAATGAGAAGCTTTTCTATCTCTACCTGTTAACCAATACATTAACAAATATCGCTGGTATTTACAAGATACTTGATGATCGCATTGAGTTTGACTGCGGATTCAGTAAAGAAGAAATCAGCAGAATGTGGAAAAAATTCTCAGAAGCGAAAAAGGCTATTAGATATGATGACGAGTGGGTCATCTTGCCAGCATGGCCCTCCCATCAAAAGTGGGAAGATCGACCGAAGATAAAGAAGGGGATTATATCGATACTCAAGAAATTGCCAGAAGGCGTTTTGGAATATGCAAGAGAGAATGGTTATAAGTTCGATCTAAGCATAGTACAACAGAAAGAACCAAAACAAGAACAAGGATATGATATCAATAACGTATCCATACCTTATGGATATGATATGAAACCATATGCATATGATACGATATCATATACATATGATACGAACTATCTAGATTCTGATCTAGATCTAGATTCTGATCTAGAGAGAGATATAGATTTAGATGCGCAAAGCGCAGAAAAAATCGCTCCCACTCAAGACATTGAAGTTCCCTATCGTATGATGAACAATGATTACAATGACGATTATTTAAAAATTATTTTTGAAGCATGGAAAGCATTAGGCGACAAGGCAATCCAGCCATCATCTTACATAGTTTATCTTAACCAGCATTGTCCCCGGGATATTTTGCCAAATATCCGGGGTATCCATTCATCAGACGTACTGAAAGCGATCGAGAACTATAAGCAAATCATCTGTGATACGTCAGGCAGGTACTATATACAAAATAAAATCGGAATAGGTGCATTTTTCAGGAACCATTTGGAGAAGTACCTACCTAAAAACTTTGATCCAAAGAACTTCATTAGGTTCGAACAGCTAGAGGTAGAGCAACGAAAAAAGCGAGACATGGAGGAAATAGACCGTATTCTTGCGAAGGAAGGGATATGACATTAAGCGAATTTATCCGTGAGGTCAAGGCTTACTATGATCGAACTGATACACAAGTGCTCAATAAGGTCATTGATTACATGAAAAGCATTGATGAAAACGAATATGATCGTATGTACAACGAATTATTAAAGACGGTGCCACCGGCGAGGCAGGTAGGTGTAGCACAGCTCCATGAGATCGCTACAAGATTGAATGCGAGAAGAACCAAAGTTTTTGACGATAGATTGCCTACTCAAGTGGTCTGCCCTGCATGCAATAACAAATTTCGGTATTTACAAGGTGTTGGCAGAATGCGAGAAGACGAAAATATTTACGAATTCTGCCCTGTCTGTCAATTCCCCATCCATGATTACATCGTACATCAAGAATATCTGAGCTCAAACAAAAACATTTATGGGATATACATCCAAAATCTTATTGCAGAAAAGCGAAAAGAACTGGAGAAAAAGAGACTTGTTAGTTAGAGGGGTAAAATGATAAAGCTTTTGGCTCTGCCCTACGGATTAAGAGAAATAATGAATTATTATGGGGATCCTCTTTCTCCGACATTTGCAGAAGAGAATCTATCTATTTTCCAGCTTCCGTTCGAGCTCCTGCTTTCATGGTCCGGAGAAACTTTGAGAAAAGTATATTGCCATAAAAAGGTTGGGGAAGCCTTCATAGATGCCTTGTATGAGATCAAAGAAATTGCCGGTGAATCCTATTTGAAAAAGTATTGTCTGAATCAATTCGGGGGATGTTACAACAATCGTAGAAAAATAAATAGCAATGAACTATCAACGCATGCATGGGGCATAGCATTTGATATGTGCCCAGCTCTTGGCCCTTATGGAGAACCGGGTAGGCTACCATGGTGGTATGTAGAAGCATTTAATAAACGAGGGTTTGTTAATTTATGGCAAATTGATGGTATGCATTTCCAGGCATGTGCTGGTTATTAATTGAATGTTTGAGAAGGAATTACTATTTGATTAAAGAAGACAGGAGGTAATCAATGATTGTATTAGAAAAAACAGAAAACATTAATATTACCGGAATTATCGAAAAGAGCATTTATATATTCGTAGAGTTCATAAAAGATGAAAAAAATCCTGATATGGTTATAATCAATGTAAGCATAGATGATATTAAGCTATTATTTCGTGAGCATCCAGATATTATTACAACTAGCGTACGTGTGTATAAAGAATTCGTACAGGTTAATAAAGAGATCAAAAAATTGAATGTTGGAGATAGTTTTGATTTATTTGTAGATGGAGATCGTTCTTCGCTTGAAGTACATATCAAAGAAATAACACAAATACAAAAATAATAAAGGAGAAAAAAATGAAGACTAAAAAAATATTAAGAGGTAGAGATATGAGTAAAATTAAACAAATACATATCCTGCAATTCTCAACAGTTATGATGTTTATCATTATGGTTTTATGTGGAATTTATATATTGTTTTTCGATACTGGTAAAATTGATGCTTATGGCAGATTAATAAATATTTTATTCCCGATTTTTGTTGCAGAAGTAATACCTGCATTAATTGGTTCTCCTCTATCGAAAGCTGTAGAAAACTTAACACAAAAAAAAGGAGGTGATGGTGTTTGAAGCGATTATTAGTTTTATCATTGGTGTTTGTATTACTCTGTTCGCAATTGTATTCGGTAGAAAATCAGGTACTAATACAAGTACAGAAATTAGAGGAGGTAATCCAGGAAATGGAAAACTATTTGACAAAATTAGAGAAGAACAACGAGCAGCTAAAGAACGAATTGAAAATAGTGAACGAGTCCTTGAACAAAACGAACGAGTTATATCAGACGCAAAAGATCGAATATCAAAAGCTAGAGAAATCCTTGGAAGAATTAAACAAGGAATACAAAACGTTGATGATTAAAAATATCATACTAACAATATTATTGGGATCATTGGCAATGGCTTTGGTGATTAAATGACAAAACAAGACATGCTTATATTGCAGGAGAGGATACAATATAAAGATGCTCAAGAAAAATTGTATATTGAGCTAAAAAAAATTGGTGCTAGGTATGCAGAGGGGATGCTAAAAAAAAACTAATTAATTACACAAAATATCAAATCGAAGAATATTCGCATGATGCAGCAACGAGGCTACTTATGAGAATGCTAAAGAAAGAAAACTATAAAGTAAGAGATTTTAAAAGAATGATGTACTTTGAAGTACTCAAAGCAATATTTGGTAATTGCAAAGAAGAAAGACACATAATTAATACCGATATAAACGATCTATATGGAGTTGCAAATGATACAGAAGATATGTAAATATCCAGGATGCCCGAATTGTGCTGAAAACAATGGATACTGCAAAATACATCAAAATTTGGGAAAACAGATAGAGAATAATTATCAAAAAATACTTAAAACGAGAGAACGAATAGCTAAACTTCATGAACGAGATTATTTAAAAAAATATAGGAATACCTATCGATGGAAGATGTTAAAAAAACAAATATTGGAGGAACATCCATTTTGTAGCAAATGTGGCAGATCCGATCAACTGGAAGTGCATCATATTATTCCTCATCGAGGATCCGAAGATCTTTTTTTTGATAGGGAGAATTTGATCGTCATGTGTAAATCATGTCACTTGAGCGAAACTATGCGCTTATTGCGTGAGAAACAGAAACTGCAAAGCCGGGGGAGGGGTGCAGAGAAAATTGATCTTTTGAATAACCCGCACGTCTACCACTCGAATGTGCACACCGGCTAGTTTTTGTGTTACCTGGATGTAGCAGGGATGAACAAGAGTGTCACACTGAAAAAAGCACTTGGTACATTTAGGCATGACAGAGATAAAGAAATATATATTCCAGGTCAATATATTGACAGAATTAAAATACCAAAAGGCATTCGAAAGGATACAAAGTTATTCTGGAAAATAACCGTACCACCAATATTATCCCTTAAGCTTATACAGCAGCAGGATATTGTTATATTGCATCAGGCGTTTCATATACTTGATGATGCGCTCAGAATCCGTGAAATGAAAAATAATATGCAGATTACCGAGGATCCACAGACATATATAATGCTGAGTAGACAGGAATCTAAATTAATCGAAAAGTTTGAACAAATCCTTCGGCGTTTTTATGTAACACCGAAAGAACGTTTCCGGATATTTAGCTATCTCCAAGAACTACAACAAAAGCAAAAAGAAAAAGATACCATTGATGAGCTTATACTCTCATGACTAAATATGAAGAATATATTGCAGCGGTTAGAGATCGAAAAATAATCACATGTGATAGATCCCGGAAGGCTGTCCTGCGTCATCTTTTTGATCTTGAGCGCATGAATAAAAAAGAATTCAACTATATTTTTGAAAAAGAAAAAGCGGATTTAGCTATTCGCTTCATTGAAGAGAACCTAGTATTTTATGAAGGTCAAAAGGCTGGTCAATCATTTTTACTTGAACCATTTCAGGCTTTCATTGTTGCCTCTTTGTTCGGATGGGTCCATAAAGAAACTGGTTTACGGAGATTCAGACGAGCATTTATTTTCGTTGCTAGAGGCAATGGGAAATCTCCGCTGGCGGCTGCCGTTGGTTTATTATTTCTGCTAAAAGATCCAGGAGGGCAGATTTATTCTATTGCCACAGATTTTAAGCAGGCTAGTATATGCTTCAATCATGCAAAACAATTTATTCAGCGTAATGAAAAACTTTCACAATTAATCACTGTATATACAAAAGCATTAGAGTTTAGCGTTAAAGCATCTATCTTCCGACCATTGTCGAAATCATGGAAAAGCTTTGACGGTTTTAACCCTTCGTGCGCCATTGCAGATGAAATATCTGCAATGCATGATTCATCGATCTTATCTCCTATCGAGTCTGCATTGTTTAAGAGACCTGAGAGTCTGGAATTAATGATAACTACTGCCAATTATATTTCTCCGCAATCTCCTGGATTTCTTGAATATGAATATGCAACAAAGGTTCTTGATAGAATCGTGCATGATGATCGTTATTTTTCTATCATCTTTGAGCTAGATAAAAACGATGACTGGAAAAATGAAAAAGTTTATAGAAAAGCGAATCCAGCAAGTTTTGTTGACATCGAGGAGCTGGTAGCACAGCGAAATCTTGCAATGAACCGCAAAGAAAAAGAAAGAGAATTCCGAACAAAAAACCTAAATCAATGGCTAATCGGTTCGCAGGATGGATGGATGCCAAATGAAAAGTTTTTAGTATGCGAAAAAAATTACAAACAACATAAGAAACTAATCACAGAAGATATTCTTAAAGATTCTCATTCCGCAATCGGGGCTGATTTTTCTGACCGCCGTGATTTATCTGTCTATACAATTGCATTTTATTTGAAAGAAATAGACAAGATTTATCTAAAACACAAAGTATTTATACCGGAAGCGGAGCTTCTATCTAAAGAACAACGTGATAGCGAGATGTTTGGCTATTGGGTACGTGAAGGTTTTGTTATTGTTACACCTGGCGAAACGCAAGATCGTTCCATCATTGTTAATCATATACTTGCTGATATCGAGAAATATGGTATTAAGAGTATGGCTTATGATCCGCAGATGAGCTTAGAGATAATCGAAAAGTTACAAGATAAGATCGCTTTATTCCCTATCAATCAACGGTTGGAAGTACTCTCGGAACCAACCAAAGATTTTGAAGAGTTTATACTCTCGGGTAGAATCATTGATGCGAATCCAGTGATGCGCTGGTGCGTAAGTAATGCACGACGCTATACCACAAACAAGCTGGTCAAAATAACAAAAGTACATAAAGATAGCCCACAGCGCATTGATTTAGTTATCTCTAGCATTTTGGCGGTGTTCAAACTAAGAGAATTGATAAATATAAAACCGAATGCGGAAGTGAAAGTTGACTTTAAAAAATTATCAAAAGCAATGGGACTTATTTAGTAGAGGTATGAATGTTTAATTGGTTCAAAAAACGAGCAACACAATTGCCAAGAATTGCATATTATTATGTTGATTCTCTCTATGCTGCTCTGAATGATTCAAATCCGACAGTGATGTTCTGTGAAAACTTAATTGCAAATAGTATCGCTTCATTGCCACTCGAACTTTATTTTAGAAGAAACGACGGAAGCGCTATCATTGCATTCTTCCATCCCAAATATCGTATCATTACGAAGCGACCAAACTTAAATGAGACATATTCTGTTTTCTATTCAGCGCTTGTGCGTCACCTGATCCGCTATGGGAATGCATTTGTATTTAAAGTTACAAATGATGATGGTGAATTATCGCAATTGATATTGCTTGATCCCACAACTGTAACAATAAGACTTGAAGGATTACAAAAGATTTATTTTGTCGGTGGGCAAGCATATACAGATGTAGATATCTTACATATACCTTCTGGATATGGGTATGATGGTATACGTGGCAAATCAATTATCGAATATGCTAGACAATCTATTCAAAACAGCAATAAACTTGCTCTTTATACTTCAAATTTCTATGACAATAATATACTCACAAGAGTAAAGGTAACGATTGGGAAAGAGAATGTTTCGTATGAAGATATAATCGATATAGCCGATTTCTACAGTCATCTTGGATCTAAGTTGAATTCAGGCAAACCGATAATTGAGTTCAATGGTAATAAAGTTGAGTCTTTCAAACTTTCTGGCGATGTAAACGAACTGATCCCTGCACGTGAGTTTGAAGAGAGAGCAATTTGCCAATTTTTCGGTGTACCGTATGAATTACTAAGCATGAACAAGCAAGGGATCAACTATGAGCAAGTAAATCTGATTTTTAAGAATAGTTGTTTAATACAATATACAGACCGTATTGAGCAATATTTTGAAAAACTTCTTACTGAATATGAACAAGAACGATATTTCTTAGAATTTGATTACAATGAATTCTTGCGACCAGACGCAAAAACAAGAAACGAGATCCTCACCACGAATCTTAAGCTCGGTATCATAACAACAAATGAAGCGAGAAAACAGATTAATCTTCCTGCGCTTGGCGAAGAACTTGCAGGAGATGTGCCTATCCGTGATGGTGTTGGACCACTCACAGACGATGTAATCGAGGCATACGCTGCCGGTGCACGTCTAAAACTCGAAGAACTGAAAAAGATTCAAGAAGGCGCTGATTCAGTATCAGATAATAAATCTAAATAGGGACTTATTTAATAGAGGGTCTATGAAAATACGAGAACAAAGAAACTTTATATCAAAGAAACTCACTTTTGAAATCAGACAAGACCAGGGAGAAAAGATTTTTGAAGGCTTCATCCCCTATAACGTTAGAAGTGAATTTATGGGATTTTATGAGATATTGAAGCCTGGGTGTTTTAGAAAAACGATTCAAGAACAGCGTATTGTAGCACTGTGGAATCATGATACTAATTTGGTGCTTGGTAACACTTCAAGTGGGAATTTTGCACTGCAGGATAGCGAAGATGGCTTGCGATGCAGATTAGTACTTCCCCGGACTAATTTCGCAGATGATTGTTATGAAATCGTTCGGGCTGGAATTGTTAATACCATGAGTTTTGGGTTTTCTGTAATTCGTGAACAATGGGATGAAAATGCTCAAGAGCGGCAAATCTTAGAAGCACGTCTATATGAAATCAGCTTTGGAGTACCATTCCCGGCATATACGGAGACACTTGCGAATACACGAGAGCTGATTATGCATACATATAATTTAGATATTGAAAAACTTGCAGGTTTATTGAGTAGGGAAAGACTGACTAAAGAAGATCAAAAAGAGATCCAAGTATGGATCGATAAACTGAATGCTCTAATTCATACGGATCAGGACCCTGCGCCGGTTATGCCACGCAGCGCCCCCATAACCGAGATGGATTTAGAGTTATTCAAATTGAAATATATGGAGGAATGAATATATGGAAAGATTGATTGCAGATCGCAAGAAAGCGATCGAAGAGATGCGCAAATTGCTTGAGAACGCAAAAAATGAGAATCGGGCGCTAAATGATCAAGAGAAAGAGGTTTATTCGAAATTCGAAAAACATGCTGAAGAACTAAAACAAGCGATCGAGGCTGAAAAAAGACTTTTGGAAATGGAGAAAGAACTACGTGATTTTAAACTACCGATTGTATCTGATGCAAAACCTGGCAAGAAGGAATTCAGGGATCTATTGGAAGCCCTGGTTAAAGAGAAAAGAGCGATAACTATTTCCGGTACGGGTGCTACGCAAGTAATCTCTGAAATCGTGCGTGAACTAGTAAAGAATAATACTTTGCTGAGCAGATATCGGACATTCTACGGACCTAATGCATCGACCGTAATACCGATTCTATCTCCTCTTCCTGCTACAGCGGGTCCTCTTGCGGAAGGAGGATCTCTTACCGCAGATACGCAAGCTGCTCTTGCAGCTAAAACGCTACAGCCGAAAGCTTACGCATCACTATTGCCTGTATCAGCAGAGACATTGCTCATGTCTGGAGCAAACATAGAAGCTGCACTCCCTGAAGCTTTTGCGGATGTATTCCGTGATGCAATGATGGCAGGTTCTATCACCGGCAGTGGCACCTCCGGAGCAATGCTAGGGATGTTCGCTTCAAGTGCGCTATCTAATAGCGTAAGCTGTGGTGCATCTGGAGCTCCTAAACTCGCAGACTTGCTTAATCTTGCGCTAAAAATCAAAGATCTAACAGAAACGGGCATGATTGTTCTGAATGGTACATTCCTTGCCGGAATGCTTGCTGAAAGCGGATCGAGCTTGGATGCTATCAAGAACGAAATCATGATCCGTGGATCGGTGCTTGGGATACCCATTTATCCCACGGGGCATGCTCCTACAACGATAACCGCAGGTTCGATTGTCGCTGTAGGTATGGATCCCAGGAATTATGCGTTGGGCATTGCTCAAGAAGTAACCATTAGGCCGATCGAAACCACAGGAGATACTTATACTTACTTTAAAGCGATGATGTTCTTCAATGGTACCACGATCGTACCGAAAAACGGCTATAAACTGGTAACTGTATAGGAGGTATAAATGGCCAGACGCAGTGAATTGAAAAATGGGGGGGGAGACCCCCCTATTGAATCTTTTGAGAAAATTAGCGTTGTATTTCTAACAACTGTTAGCATGGAAGGATATCCAATTTATTTTCCCGGCAACAAAGCGGAACTGCCGGTAGCAATCGCCAAATCTCTTGAAAACGAAGGTGCGATACGAGTAAATGCTGATCACGCTTGATTACTTCAATAGAGTAACAGGTGACTATAATAGTGAACTCGATCAATATAAAACAGATGCCATTAAGGCATCACAGGAGATAATCGAGGCGTATTTAGGTTTTCTGATCGAACCAAAGAATTATGATATGACAATTATATCTTATAGTAGGCGGCAGGTAAAACTACCTGCCCCTGCTATTTCAATCTTGTCAATTGAGGGAACTAACGCTACCTATTATACCAATTATAATTACATACATTTTTCTGATGATGTATATGGCCTTACTCTCAGAATTCAATTCACGGGAGGGTTAAATCCTGTACCATCTATTATCCTACTTGCCTGTGTGGAAATTGCTTCACTGAAATTAGCCGAAAAAGGTTTAAATGTCGCTTTCTCGGGATTGCAAATGCCAGATGGAATGGGGTATCAGCGTTACAACTATACAAATTATGAAAAATTCCTGAAGCCATTGGAGCATTATAGGATACGGTAATGCAGGTACGATTCGAACTTGAGTTTGATGACAAAAAAATCAGGGAAGCATTAGGGGAGTTTAGAAATGATGCAGGCAAAATAAAGAAGCGTATGCTCGGTAAAATATTATCTATGGCTCGGAAAAATGTGCGGAAAGGGCTTCGAGGCAAAATTCTTAAACGAGATCTTGGGGACTTATATAGATCCGTGAAATATACACTCTATAAGGCAGGGTCCGGATCTATCAAAGCCGGTGCATTTTATGCATCTTTTCATGAAGAAGGTATTGATGAAATAAGGCCCAGGAAAGAAAAGGTACTCACTTTTAAAATAGGTGATGAATGGAAGAGAGTAAAAACAGTGAAACTACCCAAAAGAGAATTTTTTAATCCGATCGTTCGATCAACCATATACTCTTATGAAACAGAAGAAGAAATGGATAAACTCATGCAATTGATCCTAGATCAATATTTTAAGAAGAAATATGGACTTTAAAGCATTTGAAGAAAGCCTATTAGCCTATTTCCAAAATAATTTAGCAACAAAGCTAGATCAAGGCGTGCCTCCACCGGTATTATTTTTGCTTGATTTGCCTGATGTGCAAAGCAAGACAGAAACTATTATTTTTTATCTCTATATACCGGAGTATGAATTTGAACAATTGACTATGGAATCTAAAGCGTTAAATGCAGAAGTGAATATTTTTGTAACATTCCAAGGAGTGGGTGTATCAAATGCCACGCTCGGCAATATTGCGAAATCATACATGAAAGCCCTATATGCACTTATAGAATCAAATAAAACATTGGGTGGTATTGTGGATAATACATCTTGCGAGAAAATACACTATTATGATGCAGTATTTGGCATACCATCAGGTAAAGCAATTGAGATGCTAATTCGTGTAGAAAAAGAAGTAGGACTTATATAATAGAAGGAGTAGAACATGATCAGTGGAAATAGATTACGAGTACAAGTTGGTAAAGAAACAACATATGGGGTTGTTGCGACAGGGCAATATCAAATAAAAGTGAGTTCCGAAGGATTCAAACTAAAACTGAATAAAAAGGATGAGGGCGTTCTCACCGGAGGCAAAACATCCGGAATAGTAGCTACAATGAGTAAAAGCACTGAAGGAACGCTCGCTTTTTTAGCACGACCAGATGATATCGGATTGTTCTTAAAAGCATGCCTTGGAATAGAAGATGCCCCAACTCTTGTACAAGGATCATCGAATGCCTATAAACATACATTTAAAGCTATTGGGACTTCTCTTACGGATCATCTACCTTCGCTAACAGTGCTTATTGATCGCATTGCGCAGGTATTAGCTTATAATGGTTGTAAAGTTCAAAGTTTAGCATTTTCGGCAGCTCCTGAAGACTTTCTCAAAATAGACGCAAATTTCGTAGGTAAAGATGAATCATCTGGAACATTGGCAACATTAACTCCTTCGTTACTAAAAGCATTCAAGTTTCACAAAGGTAAGGTGAAAATAAATGCGGTCGAATATGCGGATGTAACCTCTATCAAATTTAATTACAATAATAACCTGATTAATAATCTTCAAACAACTGGAACAGGACTTTATTTCTATGAGCCAGAGGTTGGTACGAGAGAAATTACTGCAGAATTAGAAGTTCTATTCAATGCATCCTCCATCAATTTCAGAAATAGTTATTACCTGACAGATAATGATTTATCCCTTGAACTTGAGTTTACATCTGAAGAGAATATTGAACCTGGTTATCCTTATAAATTAATAATTACAATACCACACATGCAGGTTAATGAAACGAATCCTACTATTGGCGGTGGGGATGTTGTAAAACAGACAATTGCTCTCAAAGCTATTGAGGTAGGATCTGATGAGCTGATTACTATAGATCTTATCAATAGCAAACAAACTGCTTATTGAACTGAATTGAACTGAAAGGAGGATAGATGAAACTATCAGAAATGAATTATATTTTTACTACACGAATTGAGTTAGATGATAAGGGTAATTTTCTCGAACTTAGAGAACCGAATTCGCTTGAATTGAAAGATTTTAGTGAAGATGGTAAGGCTAATTTCGAGTTATTAAAGAAACTATTCCCCACTTGCATTGTTGATCACTCATTTGAAGATGATGAAGGTAGGAAAGCGAAAGCTGCGGATGTGGCAAAAGTCATTGCAGAGTCTGGATCTCTCTATACGGAAATTATCCAGGAGTGGTTAAACTCTATCCCTTTCGGCAAGAGGAGGGCTGGGAAATCAGGCAAGTAGCAAGAATTCTGTTTTCCAGCGGAGATCCTCTATCAATAGACGAGATTAGATATTTATATATAAAATGGCGATTCTTTTTCGATCTTTTCTACCAATGTGTGGATCGTGAAAATGGTAATTGGCTTCATTTCCCATTTTCTTGTGATGCGGTCCGACAACCGTATCGAACCATGCAAATTCTAAAGTTCATGCAAGCTTTATGGATCGAAAAGATCATGGAAGAAAATGAAGCGCTAAAAAGGGACAAATATGGCTAGTGTAACCTATAAAATTAATAGCCAATTTGATGAAGCCGGAGCAAAAAAGGCGCAGGAAAGCCTAAACGCATTAGAGAAGACTGCCAGGGGACTTACAAATGTATTCAAGGGACTGGTTGCTGTCTTTGCTGCGAATCAGATTGGGAAGGCCATATCGGATATTGTATCTGCCTTTGAGACACAGCAGAAAGCGCTTGCGGAATTAACTAGATCTGTGCAAAACAATGCGAATCTAACGTCTAAATCATTGCAAAACATTATTGATTACACACAAAAATTGCAAAAACAAAGCATTTACGGTGATGAAGAACTGCAAAAACAAGCTGCATTCCTTGCAGGATTAAACCTTACGGAGGAACAAATAAAGAATATACTGAATGCATCAGTTAATCTCGCATCATCAGGCATGATGCCTCTAGATACTGCAGTTGAAAATCTTGCAAAGACATATGCGGGTACAGCGGGCGAAATTAGTGTGCTTATTCCCTCGATCCGCAATCTGACAAAAGAACAATTAGAATCCGGTGAGGCGGTGGCCTTGGTAACTAGACAATTCCAAGGTATGGCTGAAACAGCTGCACAGACACTTGAAGGTAGAACAAAACAAATAACAAATATCATCGGCGATATTAAAGAAAAAATAGGTGCTACATTCGCAATCGCTAAACTTGAAGTGCTCGAACGATTGAAACCGATCCTAGAGGGGATTGATGAATGGTTATCCAAAAACTTAAATAAAATTGTTAACTTTTTCATTAATCTTCCAGAAATTGCTGGAATTGCTTTGAATGCGGTCTGGTCAATTATCAAAAGAGTGTTTACATTCGATTATCTTTATGAGAATTTCAAAAATCTTGCAGATCTTATTTTTAAAGTTTTCCTATTACTCTTGCGCTCCATTTATGCTACTTTGAATGCAGTAAGCAATACAATCTGGTGGCCTCTTGAATATGGGTTTAACATAATTGTTTTTTCTATTCAGAAGGCTTTTGTGGGCCTCGTTAATTTATTCATTCTTGGTATCCAGAAAATTGTAGATTTAGTAAATAAAGTACTCCCAAAAGACAAAGAATTAAAACTTGGATTTGGTACGCTAAAAGAACCAGAAGCTCCTAAATTTGAAGGTGAAGCTATCAAAAATGCATGGAAAAACATAGGATCGGAATTCTGGCAGGGAGTTAAGAATCTTAGTAATGCAGCGAGTACATTAGTAAATAATGCATTGTCTCCTATTATACCAGTTATAAATGAGGCTATGGATAAAATCAGTGATGTTCTTGATCGTAAATTGCCTGATAAATATCAAAAATTCTTATTTCCAGAAACTCAAACAATTAATGCTAGTGGGACGGTGGGTCCTATGGCACCGGCTGTTGAAGTTGCAAATATTGGATATGGCCATGGATTTGAAGGAGAAACTGGGCCGGTGGCCCAGGTTAGCAGCATGTTTGGCAGTTTATTACAGGCTATCGGGCCCCTTATAGATATGTTCATGCAATTAAATAGTATCCGCATGATCTTGAACCCTCTCCAGATTGTATTCCAAGCCATTCTTAGAACATTGCAACCGATTATAGATAGTTTATTGAAGCCATTGATTGGCATATTTGATATTATTGGACAAACGATTGGGAAAATGCTTGCACCTCTGCTTTTGCAATTAGCGCCCATTATAAAACTTGTATCTCAGGCATTTATATTTATCTATAACTATGCTCTCAGACCTTTTGGTAATGCAGTAATATGGTTGATTGTAACTATTCATAATATGATAGCAACTGTAGTAAATGGAGTAATACGTGCGTTAGACAAAATACCATTTGTTAATATAGACTGGAGGATGGAGAAATTAAATTATGATCAATTGTCATTACAAGCAATATCCGAAACAGACTTAAATACATCTGGATCTATTGCAATGCAGCAGCAAAGTACAACGGGTGCCTCAGCAACATACACAGGAGTTAGAGATGTAACTATTAACATATATTTCGAACATAGTTTTGTGAATGGAGATGCAAGAGCAATTGCACTTATGCTTAGAGATGAGATTCGATACGCAGAGAAATTAGGATATTAACCTATGGCCTATTCGATACAAATAAAGTTTGGTACAGAATGGCAAAATTATGAAGGTACTATTTCTGATTTAGTAATTACAGAGGTATTGCATAATAATCTAAAACCTGCCGATGCCTCTTGCACATTTTCTCTCGTACCTAATATTGCTTTATTTAATCTTTTGCGAGGAATTGATACTGCAAACATTCAAGCAAGAGTATTGCAAAATTCTACAATTCTTTTCAGTGGATATATTCGCAAGACATTTGAGTTTAAAAAAACACAACGATTACAGCCTGTTAAAGTGGAGTTGGTGAGTCCATCCTTCATATTGAAGAAAAAAATCACTTCTGAGTTTCGGTATACAAATACATCGCTCAATACGATTATAATTGCATTGCTCAATGCATGTGGTATTACGAACTATGATATCCCAGACTTTAATATAACAGTGCCTGTTTTTCTTGCTACGTTAGAGGAATCATATCATGATGTACTTGCAACTCTATTATTTGAGTATGGCTATGTATTTTATTTCAATAATGAGGGGCAATTTAAAGTATATCGTTACTATCCTGATTCTTTAAGCACAATTAAGGAATTTAACGGAACGAACTGTATTGATGAGATCTCACAGACGAAGAAAGAAGAGCAGAAAGAAAAGATTATTGTAAAATGGTATGAGATTAAGGATCTGAGCAATATAATAGTTTTTAGCGACACCACAAATGCAAAGGATGGATATAAATGTTATATAACACTTCCACCTCAACAATATCTTGGTGGTAAAGAGGAATGGTTTGCCGAGTTTAACCACGAGGAAGGAGAAATCATTTTCGCTTCAGGAATAAATCTGAGTATAGATAAAGGACAATACATACAGGTTCTTAAATTTGAGCAACGGGGAAATCGGGCATTATTAAGCATAAAAAATACCTCTACACTGTATGATGATCGAATACTCAAGCTGGACATCACTGCATCAACGGTAAAAGTGAAGAAAAATATTAATACATCTATTGTACAGAGATCTGCTACGCCGAATGATGCAGAAGAAATAGAAACAAAATACATATTTAGCAAAACTTATGCGGATGCGCTTGCGAATTACCTGTCATGGTATCATAAATATTGCGATTATACATATAATCTTAAATCAAAAACGAATTATGCCATCGGAGATCTAGTAATTATCTCTGAATATGGTCTAGGAAGCATTACGGCACGAATTACAAAACGAACTATAAAATTACAAACTGGTGTGATTGAATATGAATTGGAGGGAGTTTCAGAATATACTCCTGTTACAGCTGATGGTGGTAGCTATATAGAAAATAGGATCCCAGCTCAAACATTAGATAACTTATATAATCAAATTGATGGAATCAATCAAACGCTTGCTGGTCAAAATAGGGACCAGACTATACCACTAAATCCTTTAGCTCTTGAAGCTAAAGCTTATATCGATGGTATTTATATACGAATAATACCAGCTGATAGTGGTACATTGCTACAACAAGCAGTTAAATATCGCATTCAACGAAGCACAGATGAAGGATCAACATGGTATGATATAAATGGCGTTCTAAATGGTTCTGCTACGATTGAGAACTCACAATATTTTTGGCAATTTAATCGATCTGTCGATGGTTATCCAGAAGCTAGTGGCAATCCTGAGCCATGGCCCCCTCTTTCGAGTTACAGATTTAGAATAAAGGCTGTCAATTCTATAGGAACGGAAGCACCGGACTGGTTATATATATCATCTGTTGATAC
>DTPJ01000261.1 GCA_011334435.1 Candidatus Poribacteria bacterium
GACTGAAATAAAATGGTATAAAAATGGGCAGATTCAGACCAAACTTGATAATAGTAAAACAGTTCCATCAAGCAATACCAAGAAAAATGAGAAATGGTATTTTACAGTCAAACCAAAGGACGGGATAGATTTTGGAGAGTTGGTCACATCTGCTGAAATAGTGATAGGAAATTCCCCACCGATAGTATCAAACGTAGTTATAACCCCTTCTGAGCCATACGATGATGATAAACTAACTTGCACTTATGATTATTATGATGCAGATGGAGATAAAGAGAGCGGAACAACGTTAAGATGGTATAAAAACGATTCATTACAAGAAAAATATAACGATCAGAAAGTCATACCGTCAGGAGTGCTTAAAAAGGGCGATAAATGGAGAGTCGTTGTCAAACCAAGAGATGGAACAGATTATGGAAAATACCTATCTTCACAAATAGTTGAAGTATTAAATACTCCCCCAACCGTAACCGATCTTATTATCCAAATTGCATCAAACGGCGATCTCATAGCCAAATACACTTATACAGATGCAAGCAAAGACCCAGAAGAAGGGACAGAAATAAAATGGTATAAAAACGGACAGTATCAAGCAAAGTTTGACAATCAAAAAACTATCCCTGCGGACGAGACTTCTAAAGGCGAAAGATGGTATTTCACAGTTAAGCCTAAAGATGGTTCTGAATTTGGCAAACAAAGGACATCATCAGAAATATTGATAGGCAACAAACCGCCAGTAGCAAGCAAACTTGCTATAACTCCATCAAATCCATTAACAACAGATGATCTTATATGCAATTACGAATATTCAGATGAGAATGGAGATTCAGAGAAAGGAACAGAGATAAAATGGTATAAAAACGGAGAGGAACAGACACAATTCTTTGGACAATTAACTGTCCCATCAATTGCAACAAAGAAAGGCGAAAAATGGCATTTTACGGTCAAACCTAACGATGGAACAGATTTTGGAGTTCTAAAAATCTCACCTAACGTTGTAATAGGCAATGTCCCACCGATAGTCAAAGATATTGTCATAACCCCTGCTAATCCTAAAACTGGCAATTCCCTTGAATGCTTTTATACTTATACAGATATAGACGGAGATGCTGAAGATGGGACTGAAATAAAATGGTATAGAGACGATATATACCAAAGCAACTATAAAAATAAAACTGTTATTCCGTCAAGCTCTGTGAAAAAAGGACAAGTTTGGTATGTGACAATTAAGCCAAAAGACGGCACTGATTTTGGAGAGTTGCTAAAGTCATCATCAGTAACCGTTGGCAATATGCCTCCAATAGCCGATGAATTAAAGATTAAGCCATCTAATCCGAAAAAAGGCGATGACCTTGTCTGCGAATATTCATATACAGATACAGATGATGATCCAGAGAAAGGCACAGAAATAAGGTGGTTTAAGAACGATGTAATACAAGAAAAACTCAATGATCAGAAAAAAGTTTCATCTACTTTAGTATCAAAGGGCGATAAATGGTATTTTACAGTTAGACCAAAAGATGGCATTGATTTTGGCGAAACAAAAATTTCTGCTTATGTTGTAATAGATAACTCATTGCCAATTGCAAATAAATTAGCAATAACCCCTTCTAATCCGCTAACAACCGATGATCTTGTATGCAAATATGAATATTCAGATGAAAACGGCGATAAAGAAGATGGGACAGAAATAAGATGGTATAAAAACGGAGTGGAACAGACGCAACTTATAGGACAAAAGATTATTTCTTCTGACAAGACAAAAAAAGGCGAAAAATGGTATTTCACAGTTAAGCCCAAAGATGGAACAGATTTTGGAGAACTAAAAAAGTCCTCAGAGGTGATTATAGGCAATACTCCGCCGATAGTTAAGGATATAGTCATAGTTCCTTCAAATCCCAAAAGAGGTGATATATTAGAATGTAAATATAACTATGTTGATATAGATGGAGATTTAGAGGACGGGACAGAGATAAGTTGGTATAAAGACAACGTTTATCAGAGCAATTGTAGAGACAAAACTATCGTTTCATCAGATTTCATAAAGAAAGGTCAAATCTGGTATGTAACCGTCAAGCCCAAAGACGGTGAAAGTTTTGGCGAGATAGTAAAATCGTCATCAATAACTATCGCTAATACCCCTCCAATAGCAAATGATTTGGTATTAAAGCCGTCAAGTCCAAAAATTGACGATGATCTTATGTGTGAATATTCATATACAGACTTAGATGACGATCCTGAAGCAGGCACGGAAATAAGATGGTATAAAAACGGAATGCTTCAAGAAAACCTCAATAATCAAAAGAAAGTCTCATCTGGTTTAATATCAAAAGGCGATAAGTGGTATTTTACGGTCAAGCCAAGAGATGGTGAGAATTTCGGCGAAATGAAAACATCGTCATCAGTTACAGTAGCAAACACCGCACCAATCGCTGATAATCTAACGATAATTCCAAACAATCCAAAGGCAGGAGAATCGTTAGAATGTAAATGGCTATTTATAGACGAAGATGGAGACAAAGAAGATGGTTCAGAGATAAAATGGTTTAAGGACAGCATAGAGCAAAAAGAATTTTCAGGAAAAACGATTATACCTTCAAATGTCACTAATAAAGGCGAAAAATGGCATTTCACTATCAAGCCCAAAGACGGAACAGATTTTGGCGAATTGAAAATATCCCCATTTGTCATCATCGGAAACACTCCACCTATTGCGGACTTACTTTTAATAACGACAATAAATCCAAAAGCAGGCGATCCGTTAGAATGTAAATATGAATACTATGATGCAGATGGAGACCCAGAAGGTGAAACCGATCTGAGATGGTATAAAGATGGAGTGGAACAAACGCAATATTCAGGACAGAAATTTATCCCTTCTAATATTACATTGAAAAACGAACATTGGTATTTTACAGTGAAGCCTAATGACGGCAAGGACTTTGGAGAATTAAAAAAATCATCAACAATACTGATCGGAAATACCCCACCGATTGCAGATAAAATTGCAATCTATCCATCTAACCCGTTAAAATCTGATGCTTTGTTGTGCGAGTATGAATATAAAGATAAAGATGGTGATTTAGAAAACCGCACAGAGATAAAATGGTATAAAAACGGGATAGAACAGGAACAATACTCAGGCGAGAGGTCTATTCCACCAAACATTATATCCAAAGGCGAAAAATGGTATTTCACAATTAGACCAAAGGATGGAGAGGATTTCGGAGATTTGAAAATGTCACCAGAGGTCATAGTAGGCAATAACCCTCCATTCGTAAATAATGTAATGATAACTCCATCAAAGCCAAAGGCAAATGATGCGTTAAAATGCACATATATTTATACTGATTTAGATGATGATACTGAGTCTGGGACAGAAATTAAATGGTATAAAGACGATGTATATCAAAGTGGATATAAGAATAAAATTCTAATACCGTCTGGATCAACTAAAAAAGGTCAGACTTGGTATGTCACCGTTCAACCAAAAGACGGTTCTGATTTTGGGGAGATAAAAAGTTCACCATCAGTGACGATAACCAACTCTGCACCTACCGCGAGTGATCTAAAAATAGAGCCGATAAACCCGTTAACTAATGACAATCTAATATGTAGCTATTCATATAACGATATTGACGACGATCCCGAAAATGGCACAGAGATAAGATGGTATAAAAACGATGTTGTCCAAGATGCGTATAATAATCAAACAAAAATTCCAAATACTAAGACATCAAAGGGTGAGAGATGGCATTTTACAGTCCGACCAAAAGACGGCTTTGACTATGGAGAATTCAGCATATCTGCAAGTGTGGTTATAGGCAATACTCCGCCATCAGTGGATAATTTGGTGATAAATCCAGCAGAACCGACTTCGGATAACGATCTCAAATGTTCATATCAATATAGCGATATTGACAATGACGCAGAAGGCGAAACTCAGATAAGATGGTTCAAAGATGATCAACTACAATCAAAATATAATAACGTCTATACAATCCCATCAATTGAGCTTGCAGAAGGTCAAATTTGGTATTTTACGGTTCAGCCAAACGATGGAGATCAATTTGGAGATATAAAACGATCAAATCCTGTAAAAATCGGCAAAAAACCATATATACCAATAGCAAACTTACATTTACCAGTAGCAACCGACCTTAAAATTCTACCAGAAGAGCCTTATACAAATGATGATCTTATAGCAAGCTATGTCTATTTTGATATGGATGGTGACCCTGAGAGCGGATCGGAATTGAAATGGTATAAAAACGGCATTTATCAAAAAGACCGTGACAATTATAAGATAATACCTGCAAGTGAAGTGTCAAAAGGCGATAGATGGTATTTCACAATTAGACCAAAAGATGGCAGAGATTATGGAGAGCTTAAATATTCAAATGAAATTATAGTAAAAAACAGCCCTCCATCAGTTAAAAATATATCCATAACTCCATCAATACCAAAAAAGACCGATAACCTCGTGTGCAATTATGTTTATACAGATATAGATAACGATGTTGAGTTGGGAACAGAGATCAGATGGTTCAAAGATGGTCAGTTACAGCCATTATATAACGATCAGCGAATAATTCCGCCTAATGAGTTATCAAAAGGTCAAAGATGGTATTTCACAATTAAGCCAAAAGATGGAACTGATTTTGGAAATTTAGAGTTTTCCAATGAAATAACAATTGTAAATTCTGTCCCAATTGTGCTTAATGTTAGCATATCACCGAAATTTCCATTGACAGATGACGATATTTTATGCGGTTATGAATACTCAGACGCTGATAATGATATTGAAATGGGAACAGAGATCAAATGGTTTAGAGATGATCAAGTATTAGAAAAATATAACGATCAACGGAGAATACCGTCATCAGAAACCGCCAAGGGACAGAGATGGTATTTTACCATTAGACCAAGAGATGGCTATTCCTATGGTGACATCCAAAAATCAGAAATTATAACGATAGGTGACTCTAAACCAACGATAACAAACCTGAGAATAACGCCATCATCGCCTAAAAAAGGTGATAGCTTGTCCTGTCAGTATAATTATAGCGACCCTGATCTTGATTCAGAAAACCGCACAGAGATCAAATGGTTTAAAAATGGAGAATCACAATCGGAATATGATAACAAAACAACTATTCCACCTTCTGCCGTAAAGAAAGGGGACAAATGGTATTTTAGGATCAGGACTGGATATGAAAAAGGCTTCACTAATTGGCAAGAGTCTTTGCCTGTGATAGTCAGAAATACTCCTCCTGTTGCGGTTATAAAATCCGATAGACAGGTAGTTGCTGTTGGATCAACAGTTAAATTTATTGGCTCAGATTCCTACGATATTGACAGTGACGTTCTCTCTTACAGATGGGATATTGACGCTGATGATGGCATATCTATTGATTCATCAGAAAGAGAATTTGCCCATATCTATCATAAGGAAGGCAATTATACGGTAACACTCATTGTGAATGATGGTGAAGCAGATTCCATAGCAGAAACACTGATTATCAGAGTAGAAAACAAAATTGTCTTAGTCGGTGCGGTATATAATATCCCTGATGAAAAACTGATCTTTAAGTTCAATAAACCTATAAAATCAGAGCTTCCAGAGATTGACGGTGGCAAAATCTGTATGGAAATAGCGGATAGTGGAAAATCCGATCTTCAAATACAGGAAAAATGCCAGCCAATAGTGAACTGGTCTTCCAATTCTGACGTGATAATTGATATAAGTAAATCTCCTTCTGTTGCCTTTGCCCTTGTATCAGAAAATATCATAAAGCATCATAAAATTGATCTAATTTTGCCTGCCGATTTGATAATGGATACCTACGGAATAGGAAATCAAGCGGTGCTTTGTTCTGATGATATAACGATTGAGATGATAAGCGATAAATTTAAGATCGGGACTATTGGCGATGTAAATGGCAGTGGAACGATCACTGATTATGACGCTGAATTGATGCTTTATGCGGTAGTCAATGGGATAGATACTTTACCGATATATAATTCTGCGATGGAAGTAAATAGATGGCTTGCAAAATATGAATACTCTTTCAATACCATTATGGATATAGCAGACATTGACAGAGATGGTTTACTATCATCTTATGATGCGTCATTGATAATGCAGAAGACATTGAAATTGATCCATGAAAACGTATCGGATAATAAGCAGATATACAGAAGGGCAGTTTTGAAAGTTGACCGTCATCAGCATCAAGATATTGATATGTCAGTTATCTTAAATAATGTTTCTAAGGTTTACTCTGTTGATCTCGTCATATCTTACAATCCACAAGAGTTGATGATCAAAAGCGTTTCCAAGTCAAAAGAGACGTCTAAATGGCTACTTGCTTACGCAATTTCAGAATCGGGGAAATTGAAAATATCCATGGCGGGGACTTCTCAACCTGATAATGGCAATACCATAGTTAATATCAGATTTGGTTCACTCATTGGCAGTATGGATATGCCAAAAATTGAAAGCATTCAGTTAAACGGGCAAAAATTCGGCACAATTATTGAAAATATTCCCAAACAGACGCTTCTATTGCAGAATTACCCTAATCCTTGTAAAGATGGAACATGGATCCCTTATCAGATTTCATCGGAGTCAGAAGTATCCATAGAAATATACGATCAACTTGGGAAATTAGTTAAAAAGGTCTTTTCTGGTCAAAAGTCGCCCGGAAACTATACAGATAAAGAAAGGTCAGCGTATTGGGATTGTAGAAATGAATTCGGCGAAAAAGTAAGCAGTGGCATATATTTTTATAAGCTCCAAGCTGGGAATGTAGTCTTAATGAAAAAGATGATAGTCCTTAGCCAAAATAACTCTCAATAAGCATTAAATCCCTTCCTTAATCCCTTAACAATTATCACTTTACATTATAGGATTATTAGAATAAAATAGTATAGTGATTTTGATCGATTCCCATTTTTAATCTTTCGTTTTGTAGGATAATTATATATGCCAAAACATGTTGCTTTTCGTGGTGGTTATCGCTTTACGAATTTTCAAGGACAGCCTGAAAATATAATTGAAGAGTTCTTTGTCCCTAATATAGTTAGAATTCCATTAATACAAGGATTCGGATCAGAGTTAGATTGCCTGATCAAAGTCGGTGATAGAGTTTTCGCAGGACAGATCATCGCTCGCAATGATCAGAATATATCCAGTCCAATTCACGCCACTATAAATGGCATTGTTAGCGATATAAGAAGGATAAATTACTTCGGTCAAAATTGTGCTATTGTCACTATCAAAGGCGATGGTAGTTCGGAATATAAGAAAATTCAAGAAAAGCCTGCAAATTGGCAGGAATTATCCATAGAAGATATAGAAGAAAAGCTATATTTATCAGGTGTCAGTGCATTAGGCTATTCAGGTATCCCTTCTCAATTTAATAGCTCTATCATAAAGCCAAACGAAGTGAAAAATATCATCGTTTATATGTCGGATTCCGATCCTTTTAATATCTCACCAGAGTTGCTGTTTTCTGATAAAAGCGTCCAAAATCTATACGACGGCGTAATTATACTCCATAAGATCATGCCTAATGCGACAGTTTATATTGCAACAAGCAGAAACTATAGAAATATCCTTGATGGGTTAGACGATCAGTTAAACAAAAACGATTGGCTAAAATATAGATATTTGCGATCAAAATATCCTCAAAATCATGAGGCAATGTTGGTCCAAACTGTCTTGAAACAAAAGTTTCCTTACGGATATTCTTCCGCAAGTATTGGAACTATAATATTAGATTTTCAGTCCGTTTTACATGTATATGAAGCAATAGTAGAAAGTAAGCCACTTATTGAACGCACAATTGCCCTTTGTGGTTCCGCATGGCAAAAGCCCTCTATTGTCAAAGTGAGGATCGGAACAATATTAGATGATATTGTCCATTCAAGAATAAAAGATGGTATAAAACCGAGATTTATATTAAACAATTTACTGATGGGAACGGAATTAAAGGATTTAAGCCTTCCTATTGACAGAAGTTATTCTCAGATTATAGCGATACCCGAGGATACAGAAAGAGAGTTCTTAAAGTTTGTCCGTCTCGGTTTCAGAAGAGATTCATATTCACGGACATTTATATCTAACTTTCTCCCTTTATTTCAGAAAGAATTTGATACGAATAAACATGGCGAGGAAAGACCCTGCATTAGTTGCAATTATTGTGAGGAAGTCTGCCCTGTCGGCATTATTCCCCATATTTTAAGCAAATATGTTAAACGGTCAATAATTGACGAAACTTTGGCAAATCTGCATATATACGATTGTATCCAATGTGGGTTATGTAGCTATGTTTGTCCGTCAAAAATACCTTTGGTTCAGCATATTAAAGAAGGAATGGAGATGTTAACTGAGCAAGGATGCACCCGTGACAAATGTATTTTACCGCATTTTGACAATATTTTAGGAATAGTTGATAGTTATAGAGGGGCAAAGGAAATTTAACTCAAACATAAGAAAGGGTTAAGTGTGAACCTTATCAGATATTTATTAGATAACATCAATCGGATAGGTGAAAATCAGCCTCTGATAGGCAAATTCAAACCAATATATAAGGCGTTAGATGATTTTTTCTACGGCACAGATAAAGTCACAAGCCTTCCTCATGTTTTAGACCATTTAGATATTAAACGTTACATGAGCCTTGTAATTTTGGGGCTTTTGCCTGCGACTATTGCTTCAATATATTTTTGGGGTTGGAGAGCTTTATTAATAATAATAGTATCTTATGTATTCGGCGGAGCTGTGGAAGTCATCTTCGCAATAACAAGAAAAAAAGATATTCACGAGGGTTTTTTAGTCACAGGTTTGATATTCCCATTGATTTTGCCCCCAAGCATACCGCTTTGGATGGTAGCTGTTGGAATAGTGTTTGGTATATTGTTTGGAAAAGAGGTCTTCGGAGGGACAGGCAGAAACATCTTTAATCCAGCGCTTGTTGGAAGGATATTTTTAAGCATTGCTTTTCCAAGAGCTATGTCTGCTTATTGGCAAAAGCCTTTTATAGGTGGATTAGGCGGTTTTGTGCATTACCAAAATGTAGATGCTTTAACCAAAGCTACCGCAGATGCCTTAACTTATGCAACTCCTCTTAATCTGTTCAGAAGTGGCGGAGAGCTTCCCTCATATTACAATTTGCTTATGGGATTTTCCGCTGGCTGTATCGGTGAGACATTTCGCATAGGTCTTATAGCAGGAGGGCTATTCTTAATATTGACGAGGATCGTTAATTGGCGAATACCATTGAGCTTTTTAGCGTCTGTGCTTATTTTCTCTTTTATTGGCAATCATTTTATGCCAAGCAGATTTGCACCTCCTATATTCCAACTGCTTTCAGGAGGGCTATTGTTAGGGGCTTTCTTCATGGCTACCGATCCTGTCACCTGTCCGTTTACAAGGGCGGGAAAATGGATCGGCGGAGTTATTTTAGGATTTTTAGTGATTTTAATTCGGAGTTTTTCTGGTTACGTAGAAGGCGTTATGTTTGCCATCGTGTTACTTAATGTCTTTACTCCTCTAATTGATCGTATAGTGTTAGACATAAAATATCCTAAGGTAGTAGAATGAAATCTGCACTGAAAATATTAGCTTTTTGTCTGATTATGGGGACTGTCTCTGGGGCATTGCTTGTCGGGATCAATGCTTGGACATCCGTCAGAATCAATAAATATGAGGAAATGCAACTTAAATCGTCAGTTTTAGATGTTTTGGAAATCCCTTATGCAGAGAATAATGTTATAGATGTATTTAAGGCTAACGTTAATGTGATAGAAAAGGATAAAAGGACGATTTACAAAGGAAAAGATGATGCAGTCGCTTTTGAATTTAAGGGATCAGGAGTATGGGGCGAGATTTATGGCATAATAAGCCTGAATCCTGATCTCGTTACTATTCGTAATGTCAAGATAATTCATCAAGAAGAGACCCCAGGATTGGGATCAAGGATAGCAGATAAAGAATACTTAAATCTGTTTAAGGATAAATTGATCTTTCCTGAATTAGTCTTTGTGCCTGCTGGCAAAGCGAAAGAAGACAACGAAGTTGATATAATTACAGGAGCAACATATTCAAGCAAGGCTTTGGAAAAGATTTTGAATAGGTCAATATCCGACTTTATGGAATTGATGAAGCAATGATTAAGTGATACTTTGAAATAGTAAGGTGAAGGTGTATGGCTGAAGGAAAAGACATTAAACAATCTAATTGGTTTAAGGTTCTGACTATGGGAATGTGGGCAGATCACCCTACATTCTGTATGGTCTTGGGGATATGCTCGGCTTTGGCTATAACAAACCGAATGGACAACGCTTTGGCAATGAGTGCTGGCGTCACCTTCTGTTTAGTGTTCAGTTCACTATTTGTTTCCCTATTACGTAACGTCATACCAGCAAGAGTCCGTATGCTTGCTTATATGACAATTATAGCGACACTTGTCATCTGCACAGATAGATTTCTAAAAGCATTTTTTCCTCCGATAAGCAAGGCAATGGGTCCCTATGTAGGTTTAATCATAACAAACTGCATCATCATGGGAAGGGCAGAGGCATTTGCAATAAAGAATAAAACATGGCTTTCTGTCCTTGATGCGTTTGGATGTGGCGTAGGATATAGCTTTATCTTAATTTTAATGGCTCTTGTCCGAGAACCGATGGGTTTTGGCACTCTATTAGGTCAAAGGATAATGCCTCAAACGTGGTCTAATTGGGTCATTTTCACTATTGCACCGGGGGCATTTTTCCTTTTAGGTGTGTATATATGGATACTTAGAACACTTGCAAAGAAAACGGAGTAGATATGAATTCCTCAAATCCTTTGATAATTTTCCTTGCGTCAATATTCACACATAATATCGCATTAGTATATATATTAGGGATGTGTCCTTTTATCGTCATCTCCAAAAATTTCAAGTCTGCTGTCGGCATGGGAATGGCAATTATGTTTGTTGTCACCCTTACTGCTATGATCAATTGGGCGGTATATTGGTTATTGCTTGTCCCTTTACACGCAGAGATTATAACATACCTTATTTTTATTATCGTCATCGCTGCGACGGTTCAATTGCTTGAGATGATTATTGAACGATTTTTTCCCCCATTACAATCGTCTTTTGGGATATTCTTGCCTTTGATAACGGTTAATTGTATAGTTTTGGCGGTCTCTTTATTTATGGTCTTGCGGGATTATAGCTTCGTCCAAACTGTCACATTCTCCGCTGGGACTTCTGCTGGATGGGCTTTGGCGATAATCCTTGTCTCTGCAATAAAGGAAAAGCTTTCACTAATTAGCGATATACCAAGCGGTCTACGCGGACCGGGCATCACAATGATCATTATAGGCATTATAGCTTTGGCATTTATGGGATTTGCTGGTATAGTTAGCTTATAAAAAATGCTTCACATTTGTCATTCCCGAGCAAGCGGGAATCCAGAAAAACGGAGATAACCTTAATTATGACATTGATCTTGTTGATAGATGGAATCCTGATCGTATTGGCTATAATTCTTATCATCGCACAAAGGCTTTTAGTCACTTATGGTCAATGTAAAATAACCGTTAATCAAGAAGGCGAAAAAAGGGAACTAATCGTTCAAGGTGGCGATTATCTTATAAACTATTTGACCGCTAACGGCATTGACATATCCTCTTCTTGTGGAGGAAAGGCGATCTGTGGATATTGCAAAGTTAAAGTGTTAAAAGGCGGAGGAGACCTTCTCCCTACCGAAGAGCCTTTCATGTCAAGAGAGGAAAGATTATCGGGTGTGCGACTCAGTTGTCAGGTTAAAGTCAAAAGTGATATAGAGGTGCATATTCCTGATTATCTTGAAACTGTCCGTAAAATTGTCAAAAATAGGACTTATAATCCAAACCGTAGATGGCGTTTTATAATTGAATAGGTAGAAAGTATATGATAAAACTTCGCAAAAAAAAAGCAGATAAAACAAAACTCCAAGAGCAAATAGAGAAAATAGATGAAATAATAAACCGATATGAAGATAGATTTAAAGACGGACACAAAGTATTGATTGAACTTTTTCAGGACATAAATCAAGAATTTAACTACATTCCAGAAGAATCATTAGCAAGGATTTCAAAAAGATGTGGAATTCCTTTAAGCAGGTTATTTAGCTTAGCGACGTTTTACAGTTCGTTTAGAATAGATCGGATCGGCAAGCATCATATCTGCGTATGTTCAGGGACAACCTGTCATGTGAACGGTTCCGACAAGGTTATAGATGAGCTTCAAAGTAAGCTAAAAATTGAGCCTGGGCATACAACCGAAGACGGCAATTGGACATTTGAAACCGTCCATTGTTTCGGTGTATGCGCCCACGGACCGCTTGTTGAAATAGACGGAAAATATTATCATAAAATGAATCCAAAAAAATTGAATGAGCTTTTGAAAAAATATGAAGACGATAAATAAAGTAACTAATGTAAAAGAATTGAGAGACGAAATTTTGAGCAAGCATTCCCCTAATCAAAAGGAAATAGTCGTTGCTGGTGGGACATGTGGATTTGTCTCTGGCGCGGAAGACGTAATTGATGCATTAAATAGTGAATTAAAAAGCCGTGGATTAGATAAAGAGATAAAGGTCAAAGTGACTGGTTGTCATGGTTTCTGTGCAATTGAGCCTGTCATTATTATCAATCCTGAAAATATTCTCTATAAAGAAGTTTCAGAAAAAGATATTCCAGAGATCATATCAGAAACGATATTAAATGGGAAAATAATAGATCGCTTGCTTTATATTGACGAATCTACGGGAGAAAAAATTCTACATGAAGAGGACATTCCTTTTTACAAAAGGCAAACTCATCAACTTCTTGAATATAACGCCAAAATTGACCCGCTGAACATAGAGGATTATATCGCAGTAGGCGGATATACAGCCCTTGAAAAAGCCTTACAGATGGGTTCGGACAATATTATCGCAGAGATAAAAGCTTCTGGGTTGCGAGGTAGAGGTGGGGCAGGTTTTTCAACAGGGGCAAAATGGGAAATGGCAAAAAAAGCACCGAGTAAAGAAAAATTTGTCGTATGCAACGCAGATGAAGGCAACCCTGGGGCTTTTATGGATAGAAACATCTTAGAAGCAAACCCTCATTCTGTTATAGAGGGAATGATAATCGGCGGGTTTACGATCGGAGCAAATATTGGATATATATATGTTCGCAAGGAGTATCCGTTAGCTATTGAGCATATTAAAATAGCGTTAGAGCAGGCATATCAATATGGTTTTCTCGGCGAAGATATATTAGGAACGGGATTTTCATTTGATATTGAAATAGTCAGGGGAGCAGGTGCGTTTATATGCGGCGAAGAAACAAGTTTGATTAAGTCAATAGAAGGGGCAATAGTTGAGGCACAGACTAAACCTCCATTTCCTACGTTAAAAGGTCTTTGGGAATCATCTACTGTTCTAAACAATGTTAAAACTTTGGCTAGCATACCGATTATAATAAATAAAGGTTCTGCTTGGTATTCAGGATTTGGCACAGATGCAAGTAAAGGGACGATGGTCTTTTCTATTGTCGGCAAAATCAAAAACACAGGTTTAATTGAGGTCCCTATGGGAACGACGTTACGGGAAATTGTATATGATATAGGCGGTGGAGTGGCTAATGGCAAAAAATTTAAGGCTGTCCAAATTGGCGGTCCTTCTGGTGGATGTTTCCCTGAATCTCTGCTTGATATAAATGTTGATTACGAATCAATGGCAAAAGCAGGAATTGCTATGGGATCAAGCGGTATGATCGTTTTGGACGAAGATATTTGTATGGTAGAGTTAGCCAGATATTTTATGGCGTTTAATCAAAATGAATCATGCGGGAAATGCACACCTTGCAGGGAGGGCATAAAACATCTGCTTGATATATTAACTCGGATCACAGAAGGCAAGGGTCAGGAAGATGATATTGAAATATTAGAGAAAATGGGAAATCTTATTATTGATCTTTCGCTTTGTGGATTAGGAAAATCTGCCCCTAACCCTGTGCTTTCAACGATAAAATATTTTAGAGACGAATACGAAGAGCATATAAAAAATAAAAGATGTCCTGCAAATGTTTGTAAAAATTTAGTCTGATAATTCCGATCTATCATTATGAGCTTCAGCAAAGAATCTTCTTGAGCGAATTAATGTCATTCTGAGCGTCAGCGAAGAATCTATTTAGATGCTTCACTTCGTTCAGCATGACAAATCATTAATGTTACTCAAAATTAATATCTATCAAGAATTGAATTAATGCTTATATACGAAAATGCTTATGAGATAAAGCAAAATATCATTCCTGCGTAAGCAGGAATCCATTCCTTCATTAGGTTTTTGTGGGTTTCTCTTGCAGTTTAGTCCTGCGAAAGCAATGGATAGAATGACAATGTGCTTCGCCGAGTTAATTTTAGGGCTTAATAATATGGTTAAATTAAAGATAGATGATCAGGAAATTGAAGTGCCAGAAGGGACAACAGTGCTTGAATCAGCGAAGAAGCTAAATATAAAAATCCCAACACTTTGCTATAATCAACACTTAAAACCTTACGGCGGATGTAGAATATGTTTAGTTGAAAAAACACAAGAAAACTCCTCTCGTCCTCCTGAACTTATCGTCTCTTGTTCCTATCCAGCTGAAAATGGAGCAATAATAAGGACAAATACCGAACGTGTTATAAAAGGCAGAAAATTTATAATCCAGCTTTTGCTTGCAAGATGCCCAAATTCAGATGTGATCCAAAATTTAGCAAAGGAATACGGAGTCTCAAAAGATGATAGATCAGACATAGTAGGATATTATCTCCTAAATAAAGCTGATAGATTGGATCAGACAAAATGTATCCTATGCGGTTTATGTGTCCGAGTCTGTGAGGAAATTGTCGGAATGAGTGCAATAAGTTTTTCTGGAAGAGGGATCAAAAGGAAAATAAAGACGCCATTTGATAGAATATCTGAAACTTGTATCGGTTGTTCTGCTTGTGCTTATGTATGCCCAACAAAAGCGATCAGAATTGAGCCTGCGGATTAAAAGCAATTGATCAGTGATCAGTAATCAGTGATCAGTAATCAGTAATATAAGCGAAGAATCTATTAAGATGCTTCCCTCAAATCAAGTTTAGGGTCAGCATGGCAGATCGTTATTTAGCATGACAAATCATTATGCTTATTATCAAACGATGTTTATATAACATAAATCTTTGGATAAAAGAATCAAGAGCACCTTTTTTTACAGGTTCTATTATTCCTGTCCTATTAGGGTCTATTTTAGCTTGGTATGATACATCGTCTTTTTTATGGCTTAATTTCTTGCTGACATTTATCGGAACGGTTTTAATACACGCAGGGACAAATATGGCTAATGATTATTTTGATCACGTCTCTGGTTGTGATGAAGCTAATTTAAATCCTACACCATTTAGCGGTGGAAGCAGAATGATACAAAACGGGTTGATCCCCCCTAAAAAAGTCCTTTATGCCTCTCTAATCGCATTGTCAATCGGAAGCGGTATCGGTCTTTATTTAAATTATGTATCTGAACGAAATATAATATTAATCTTAGGCATAATAGGCATATTTTTGGCGTTTTTTTATACAGCAAATCCTTTTAAGATCGCATATAAGACCTTTGGCGAGTTGGCAGTTGGCATAGGATTTGGACCATTAATAGTGATGGGTTCATATTATGTCCAAGCACAGAATTTATCCATAAGGGAATTTCTGATTTCCATACCGATAGGAATTCTTATAGCTTTAATTTTATATATCAACGAGTTTCCTGACTATGACAGCGATAAACAAGTTGGAAAAAAAACATTAGTTGTAGTCTTAGGAAAACAAAGGGCAATAATTTTATATCATATTTTGTTATTTATTACATATCTTGCTATAATATTATTGATCGTTTTTAAAGCATTGCCGTATATGTGTTTAATCGCTTTGATCAGTTTGCCTATATCAATAAAGGCATTTGTTGTATCAAGAAAAAATTTTGATAAAATATATGAATTACTTCCAGCGAACGCTTATACTATCAAATTACATTCTTCCATAGGTTTATTATTATGTATAGGAGTTATATTAGATAAGATTTTCGGATAAAGAGGTAAAAAGAGTGCGACTTAGAGAAATCTATTCACCTATTAAAAAAGAACTAAACGATGTCATTAAGTCATTAGAGCAATTCCTGAATGAGTCAGAAAATAAATTGATCTTGGAGATCAACCGATCTTTGCTTTCAAATCCCGGAAAAAGGTTGAGACCAGCATTAGTTTTATTATCCGCAAAAGCAGGATCAGATAATGGTTCATCTAATAATGATAAGCTAATCAAAGTTGCTTCTGCGATAGAGATGATACATTGGGCTTCTTTGGTTCACGACGATATAATAGACCATGCGTTGATCCGTCATAACAGCCCTAGTATCAATCAAAGATGGGGTTTGGAAGTCTCCATAGCTTTGGGAGATTATCTATATTCTAAGGCTTTTGAGATAATAGCAAGTTGTGAAAATATAGATATGCTTTACTATATAAGCAAGGTGACTAGCACAATGTGCGAGGGTGAACTTACACAGGTTCGCGCTAGGGAAAATATCTCCTTGATGAAACAACAATACCTATCTATTATAGAAAAGAAGACAGCAAGCTTATTTTCTGCTTCGTGCAAGGTTGGTGCTATGCTATCTAACTGTGGGGAATTTGCCCAGACAACATTGAAAAATTATGGGCTAAATTTTGGAATAGCTTATCAGATTATTGATGACTGCATAGACCTAATCGGTGATGCCGATGAATTAGGGAAACCGCCCGGTGCTGATTTTAAAGTGGGCGAATTGACTCTGCCAATATTAAATCTGCTATCTTTTTCCGAAGATAAAGATAAATTAATACATTTGATAAGCAAAAAAGATGATCAAGACGCATTTCAATTGATAAAAAACAGATTTATTTGCTCAGAACAGGCAATTGCTAAAACAAAAGAGGATATTCAAACCTATATTCAAAAAGCTAAAGAAAGCTTGATCAACATAAGAGAGTCAGTTTTCAAGCAAAGCCTTATCTCATTAGCAGATTCTTTAGCAGAACGTGTAGCTTTTTAGGTTAAAAAATGGCAAACATCGCGATTGAAAATGATGATAGCTTTTATAGAACTACAAAATTGGATCTGATCTTGATAGCTTTAATCCTGATCTTTTCTACACTTTCCATATTTTGGATTAGTGCAGATCAGATCGGACAACCTTTACACTCTAAATCTGCCATAATCTATCAGGAAAATGTCAAGGTGAAAGAGATAGATTTGTCAAAAGATGGAATAATATCTATACTAAATGGTAAAATGCAGATAGAAGTTGATAAAGGAAAGATCAGGGTTTTAGATTCAGATTGTCCTAATCATAATTGCGTAAAAATGGGCTGGATACAGAACAAAGGGCAAACAATAGTATGTGTGCCGAACCGTGTATTAATTGAGATCAAGTCCAAAGAACCTCAATCATTAGATGCAGTTAGCAGGTAAAAATGAAAGAAGATAATGTATATAAAATAGCATTTTTAGTTTCTATATCCTGCATTTTGCAGATCGCTGAATCGCTGATACCGCATCCAATACCGGGATTAAGACTTGGGCTTGCTAATGTTATCACGTTAATTGCATTAGTCACTATTGGCTGGAAATCTGCTATTGAGGTGACCTTCTTTCGCACAATACTAAGTTCCTTAATTATGGGGACTTTCCTATCGCCGACTTTTATTTTGAGTTTCTCGGGTGGAATTGTAAGTGCCTTAGTCATAGCATTGCTTTATCGCTTATCTCGTTTGCATAGACGCTATCATTTAAGCATTGTAGGGATAAGCATCATAGGGGCTATTTCTCATAACGTAACGCAAATATATGTAGCGTATTTTATACTTGTTAAACATCCGGGGATATTTGTGCTTTTCCCTTGGCTGTGCATCGGAGCTGTCTTTACAGGCTGGATTACGGGGATTCTTGCAGGAAAAGTATGTCAAAGGCTAAAAGAAACTCAAAAGAATGAGATAATTAATAAAACCCAAACAGATTTTTCTAACTTTATGACAAAAGATTATGTTTCCAAAAATTCATTTCTCCATCGGTTGCCTGCTGAGTTAAAAATCGCTTTCATTTTCGTTTTATCTATTGCTGTGCTTATATCTAATAATTTTTGGCTTTATTTAGGATTATTTTTAGCACTAATTATTGTGACATTAATATCACGAATATCCGTCATTTTTCTTTTTTCAAAGATAAGAAAATATGCTTCTTTATTGCTTATTTCATTTTTGTTTCCTATTTTTCTAAATCATGGAAATAATATCCTTTTTCGTTTATTCTACATTAATATTACGGTTGAAGGGATAAAAATAGGTTTAATTTTCGCTATGAGAATAATATTATTGGTAACATCAAGCTCACTTTTACTAAGAACAACTCCTTCCGAAGACTTAACGAAAGGCTTAACCAAGATATTATCGCCTTTATTACCTTTTGGTGTTTCTAACAAAAGAATGGCTTCCATATTTTCGTTGTCTTGGATAGCTGTCCCTTTGTTCTGGGAGATAGCGAGAAATAATATTCATAAAATAAACTGGAAAAAGGCTAAAAATATTCGTAATCTAATGCCCTTGCTTAGCGATTTTATTGTGACGCTTTACTTAGATACAGAAAGCATATCAAAATCTTGGGAAGAAAATTACATACTTTTGGCAAAAAGGGAATCTGAACTTGATTAGCAATACAATAAACAACAATTGGATGCGAAGAATGTTTGATTCTATTCCACAAAGATATGTCCTTCTCAATAAAATTCTCACATTTGGGCAAGATGATCGCTGGCGAGATAAATTACTGCAAAACATACAGACAAAAAGTGGAAACAAAATCCTTGATATTTGCACAGGGACAGGCGATCTTGCACTTAAATTAGCCAAAAAATTTCCTAACGTTGAGATTTATGCGATGGATTTTTCCCCTAATATGTTGCATGAGGCGGAAAAAAGAGCGTATAAAAAAGGCATAAAGGGCATAATTTTTATAGAAGATGACTGCACAGATATGGACTTTGAGGATAATTTCTTTGATTCTATAACAATTTCTTTCGGTTTTAGAAATTTATCTTATTCCAAAGAAAATCTATCAAAAGCATTAGCGGAAATATACCGTGTTCTTAAATGTGGAGGAAATTTTGCAATATTAGAGACAAGTCAACCTAAAAATATATTTATAAGAAAAGTATTTCATATCTACGTTAAAAGAATAGTCCCAATATTAGGCAAACTTATTTCTGGCAAAGGCAAGCCATACGCATATTTAGGCGGATCAATTGCCAAGTTTTTTGACAGAGAAGAATTGGAAGCGATATTGATTTCAAAGGGTTTTCAAAGGGAAAAGATTATTCCATTTATGTTTGGTGGAATATTGTTATGCATGTTCAAAAAACCTGCTAATGGTGCTTGATAATGGATAAAATTAGCGATTATATCGGCGAAGGATTTGTAAGTCATATCTGGGAAAGCGGGCATTTCGTCAAATCTAATCTAAAAACCAAAGATGGAAGAAAGATTGAGATTTTACATCCGGGACAGTGGAATAATGATGTTGGTGCGGATTTTACCAATGCTATAATAAAAATAGATGGAAAAATCATAAAAGGCGATGTTGAGGTGCATGTCCGAAATTCTGATTGGAGCGTTCATCATCATGATAGGGATTTAAGATATAACAATACTATACTCCATGTAGCATTATTAGACGGTGGGATCAATTTGCTATCAAAAAAGCAAAATGGAGAACATATCCCTAACCTCATTCTCAGTGACTATCTTGATGGAACGATAAATAAACTCCTAAAAGCGATAAATGAAAAAAACAGACATACTCAATGCCCTGTCAATATAAATCCAGATATTATTGATCTTGCGGGGATTGAACGTCTAAAAATAAAGTCCAATGCTATAAATGAACAGATCACTAAAAAAGGTAAGGATCAGGTCTTGTATGAAGGCATAATGGATGCCCTTGGATACTCAAAGAATAGAAAGCAATTCTTAGAGTTAGCACAAAAAGTGCCTGTTAGTTTGTTGCTTGGAAAAAAGCCAGAGATAATACAAGCTATACTTTTTGGAACTGCTGGTCTTTTACCTAATGCCGAGGATAAAGGCAAGTTTGATAAAGAAACTAATGAATATCTTGATATAATGTTTTCAATATGGGACAAAGTTAAACATCAGTTTCAGGATGAATTGATGTTTGCAAATGAATGGAGATTTTTTAGACTAAGACCTGATAATTTTCCTACAAGGAGAATTGCAGGAATTAGCTTCATTTTACATAACCTTGAGCCAAAAGAAAACTCCCTCTCAGAAAGAATTCTATCGGCTTTTAACGAAGAGACCGAAACAATAGACAAATTATCTATCAAATTGAGAGCAATACTAAAACCAAAGGCTTATGGATATTGGTCTAATCACTATGCTTTTGGTGGTAGAAGATATGCTCAAAGCGATTTTTTGATAGGGAATGGCAGGGCAGATGATATAATCATCAATGTTATCTTTCCATTTGCTTATTCCCAAATATTAGGTGACGAAAAATCGGGCGAAAAAGTTATCAAATTATGGGCTAAATATGGCAGATTACAGGATAATGCGATAACGAGATACTTTTCCGATCGCATATTCCAAAGCGAAAAAGAGTATCGTTCAATCATCAATTCTGCTTCTCGTCAGCAAGGTTTAATACATATTTACAAATCTTTTTGCAGTGTTCACGATTGCCATAATTGCCCGTTTATTTAGGATATTTTGGTTATTCTGAGAGGGGGAGTCTATGATGCAGTCTATAAGGTTTAAAGTTCTTTTGACCGCTATTGAAAGCTTTATTAAAAATGCTCTAAATGTTCAAGTTAAGGACGAGTTAAATAGTGATTATGGTGGTTTTAGATGTCCAGATCATCTTGTATGCGAGCCTTGGAGTGCAATTAATACCTTTGCCACAATAGCTATAATTTTCTTAAATCCAAAATCACGATATTATCATTCCTCAGAACTGCTTAAAAGTATGAAGATGGCTTTGCAGTTTATCAAAAGATCAATTAATGACGACGGATCAATGAATGTGTATTTTTGGGGAGAGATTAGGACAAAATCTACTTTGCCTTTTGTGTTAAATACACTTATGAAATCATACAGGCTTTTGGCAAAACATAATATTGATGACGGATTGATAAATGATCTTGGAACACTTATTAAAAGATGTATAGAAGTTGTTAAATCATGTCCAATAGAGAACTCTACACAAGGACTGACAATCGCATCTGCATTGATTGATTTTGACAAATTATTTTTTGATCGCTCTGCTTCTGATAAAGCAATATCTTATCTTTTTGATAGGGTAGATATAAATCACGACGGTATGTATGGGGGAAAAAGTTTGAGTATCAGTATGTTGTCAAACGCAATGCTACTTAATATCGCAAAAAAACTCAACAGACCATATATGATTGATTATGTCAGACGAAATCTCAATTTTGTATTGCATAATTTTAGGCAAGATGGTGGATTCGCATTAGATTACATGATAAATGCTGGAATGGACTATACTAAACCATTGGAATATTCCGTTTGGAAGGAGATGTCTATAATAGACCATAATGGTTATTATGCAACTGCTGGTGATATGTTAGTCAGTTCGTTTATTAATAGTATGGAAAATGGTTATATTAATTATCGTCCAAATATGCCTCATGTTAATAATAGTTTTAGGGATCATTCAAGATTCTTTTTAACCTCAAACATCGGCGAATTTCTCCTTGTAGAAGATGAGTTAAATAATGAAGGTGTAAGCAGATTATCTTTGCCAAGCAATTATGTAAAAACCTTTATTGATTCCAACATCGCGAGGTTTAAAAATGGCAAAATGAACGCAATTCTAATGACCGAAAGTGAAAATTTATTCTCACTTGAAAATGGTCAAGCGGTTATAAGTCATTTCAGAATTAAGTATAAATATTATGGCTATCATATATTTATGCCGAAAAAATTGGAAATAGCAGGTGGTTCTTATATACTACGGGATTGGTTTTATCATAATAAGGATAGTGAAAACATCGTTGGTATATCGCAGGCAAATCTAATAATCCAAGTAGAGTTTGTCTATAAGCATGATCATTTTGAGGTTTTAGTCTCTGCAACAGGAGAAAAGGGCATCGCTTTTTTATTGGAGTTCGGCATTAAAAAGATCGGGACACTCAGTATTGATAATAAAGAACATATTTTGGGCAACGCTGATCTAATTCCTATGGACGGAAAAGAAGCTACGATAAAAGTTGGCAGTGATATTATAAAAATCTGCGGTGGCATAGTTCAACATAAGATTTACTGTGACAAGAGTTTATGGGTAAGGGACATTCGGAATGTCAATATAGTTATGACGCCGATTACGCCATTTTCTAATAGATTTAATATATTTTGGAAATGAGATGGTAGCGCTACAGGGAATCGAACCCTGGTTTGATGGCTGAGAACCACCCGTCCTGACCCCTAGACGATAGCGCCGCATAGATTTTGGCTGCCGGGGAAGGATTCGAACCCTCGATAACATGATCCAGAGTCATGCGTCCTACCACTAGACGACCCGGCAACAAGCATAATCTCATATCACCACTTTTGGAATTATATTCTAAAATGGTGATTTTGTCAAGGCAATTTTCCTCTGATTTCTAATTGATTGATTGACTTAATCTATATTTTATGATATAATTATATAATGGGGATTTATACTTGGTCGTTATTTTTGACAATTTTTAACTTCATCAATTATATAAAAATTCCATAGGCTCATCTTAATCATAACAGGAGGGATAGGCGGTTTTTTCCGCATCAGTAATTATGAAATACTCAAAACTTGATAAGAATATGCAAAAATCTGGCATTGACTATAGTCTTCAAGAAAAAGATAATCTAATCCAGATAGAAACTGATCCGGAAAATAATGATGTTGCCATAGATAACATCAAATCAGCGATGATAAAAGATGAAATCTTAGTAAACAGTCAACCCGGAAAATTTAGCGTGATCCAAAAAGACATAAAAGTCTATAAAAAATCCAAAGAAGATCAAGAAGAAAGCAAGTGAAACTATGAAAAAATTCATAGCAATATTGATAATAACAATATTTGCTTTACATATATTCGCGTTATTCAATGACGCCTTTGCCCAGGCTCTACCCAAAGAAGAGCCGAAAAAGCCATCTCAAATAGCCGTTTGGTGGGAAAAGTTTATGAAACGTGCCTACCTTTTCCCAATTACGATGGCTTTGATCGCGACGATCTTTGGTATAATTTTAGC
>DTPJ01000744.1 GCA_011334435.1 Candidatus Poribacteria bacterium
ATAATTTTATTCGTCGTTACAAGAATTGCTATCTTCATCATCGGATTTCTGTTCATATCCATATTGACGTAGCTTACTTCTAATAGTCTTTGTTGTAATGCCGAGTATTTCAGCTGCTTTTTGTTTATTTCCATTAACTTCTTCTAATGTCCTTAAAATGAGTTCTCGCTCGGCATATTCCAATGAAATGCCAACTTCTAATGATATATATTTTGATAGTTTTTTCCTTGGGGTTAAGAATAGATCCGATGTGGAAATATTGCTATTAGTAGATAGTGCAACTGCCCTTTCTATTGTATTTTCTAATTCTCTGATATTGCCTGGCCACGGATATTCTTTCAACAATTCTAATGTCTCTTGAGATATGGCAGATATTCTTTTTCCCATCCTTGCCGAGCATTTTTGTGCAAAGTATTGTGCTAATATCGGAATATCATCTCTTCGTTCTCTAAGCGGGGGAAGGAATATTGGGACGACGCAAAGCCTATAAAAAAGGTCTTCTCTGAATGTCCCTTTATCAACTTCTTCAATAAGGTTTTTATTTGTAGTAGCAATGATCCTTACATCAACCTTAATTGGCTGGTTTCCTCCAACTCTTGTTATCTCCTTTTCTTGGATCGCTCTGAGAAGTTTAGCTTGGAAATGTTTAGGCATTTCGCTGATTTCATCTAATAGCAATGTTCCGCCGTGTGCATATTCTATCTTTCCAATCCGCCTTCCAATTGCCCCTGTGAAAGAGCCTTTTTCGTGGCCGAATAGTTCGCTTTCTAAAACCCCTTCTGGCAAAGCAGCACAATTGACTGCTACGTAATTTCCGTTTGCACGCCTACTATAATTATGTATAGTCCTTGCAATCAATTCTTTTCCTGTTCCGCTTTCTCCTTGAATTAAAACGTTTGAATCGCTCTGTGCTATGAGTTTCAGCTTTTCCATAATTTCAAGCATTTGGATATTCGCTGTTACTATGCTCTGCGGATGCTGTTGATAGGGAACAGGTTGCTCTGGATAAACATTTGAGATCGCCTTTTCAATAACTGATTTTATTTTTGATGGTGAAAAAGGTTTAGTTATATAATCCAACGCGCCATTTCTCATAGCTTCTACCGCGGAATCAATTGTCGCAAAACCAGTAAGAATGATCACCGATATATTAGGGCATATAGCCTTCGCTTGCTTCAAAACCTCAATACCATCCATTTTGGGCATGTTTATATCGGTTATGACAACCGAAATCTGTTCTTGTTGGATAAATTCAAGTGCTTCAAAGCCGTTACTTGCGGTAAAGACTTCGTAACCTGCCCGACTTATGACCTCGCTTAGCGATCTGCACATCAAAGGCTCATCATCAACAACAAGTATTTGTCCTCCCATAAGCATTTACCTCATATTATAGAGCTGACTAGGTTTTCTATGTCCTTAAATTGTTTTTCCTGTGAATAGTTTTCCTCAATATATTGTCTATACTCAAATGAGTTATAATCATCTTCCAAAACTAATTTAGTAAAGTCTTTGATACTATTAAATATATATTTTGGTGGATATAGTTCTTTTGCACCGATGAAGTTATGTATTAACGGTTTTAGCCCACATGCCATAGCATCGGCTATTCCATGACAGAATGATTCAAGGACGCTTGTTGATATAGTAAAATGCTTGTCGTCTAACCATTTGCTAACATCGTCTATCCAACCGTGAAAGATCACATTATCGCTTAAATTCATCTCTTTAACTATATGATCAAAATATAGTTGAAACCTTAATTCTTGATGTCTACCTGCGATATGAAGCATATATCTATCGTCAATGTCAACTAAATGCTTTATACATTGGAGCAATAGTGACGGGTTCTTTTTGTGATTTATGTATCCGACGTAAGCTATATTGAACCCTTTTTTTCTTTCTTTTAATGTATATTTATTTAAATCAACACCATTTGGGATAACATGAGTGTTGACGCTCTTATCAAGATTTGGGACCTGATTAATAACGATATTTTTTATATGAGGGGCGACAAAAATTAGATCGTCAACATTTTCCCAGTTCACTAAACGGATCAAATCTGTAAACGCCTCGTAACTATGCAACCTGCACAAAACCTTACATACTTTTGGCAGTTTTGATGCGTGAACTATTAGATTATCGCACCATTCAAACCACGATATATCGCTCCACTTCATCAAATTGTGCATATCTTGGACTGTCTCACCACGAAATCTCGCGACTTCATATTTTGTTGAAAGATGATCTATAATGTCGTTAAGAAATGTGTCATTGGCACCGCAGAAAAAGGCAATTCTTTTATGATTATTTCTAATGGGTTTCTCTTTTTTCTTTTCTTGATGTATCAGTTGATAATTTTCCTTAATATTAGGGTCATCTGGCAGGATTTTTATCGCTTTATCAATAGCTGTTTTCGCTTCTTCTAACTTCCCAAGTTCATAACTTATAATAGCATGATTATTGAGTATATCCGCTTTTTCCGGATCAAGTTTTAGGAGTTTTTCTGATAATTTAAAAGCCTTATCACGTTTTCCTGACTTATAAGTTTCATCTATTCTTTTCCTTATATGAGATTTAAACTCCTCAAATTTTGTTAAGTCTCCTTTTTCATATACTTTGGCAAGTCCATATATCGCCTCTTGATGATCGGGGTCTATTTCAATCGCTTTTTTGAAATTTAATTCTGCGTTTTTCAGATCACCTTTTACGTAATATAGGACTCCTAAGTTATTGTAAATGGAAGCGTCAAAAGGATTTAGTTCAGCGGATCTTTGAAAATTCTTTATTGCTTCGTCAATTTTACCTATAGAGTGATATAATACCGCGAGATTATAATGTATTTCTACACGATTAGGATATTTCTCCACTGCTTCTTTTAACTTGTTTATCGCTTCATCTTTATCGCCTTTATCTATCAATTTATTAGCTTCATCAATATATTCTTGATAGCTTTGCATTTTACACCCCTGTTAATCATCTATGGATAGATTTGTTTTTGTGTATGACTTATTTGAAGAGTTGTTTATCAAATAGATGATCTCTGGTTGAGAGGGGTTTATTTTCAGGGAATTTTGCCATATATTCATAGCTTTTTCCCTTTCTCCGATCTGCATATAGGCTTTTCCGAGCATTTCATAGACAAATTCAACATCCAAGTCGTGTGTTTTTTCAATATCCTTTCCCTCTAAACTCATCATCCTGCTTTTAATTTCCAAAAACCTTTCAAGAGCGAGAATTGCGTTATAGTATCTTTCCTGTTTGAAATAAAGACGACCAAGATTCACTATTGCTTGCAGATATTCTGGGTCTAATTTCGCTGATTTTGCGAAGAAAGATTCAGCCTCTGCTTCCATACCGATTTCAACACAACATTCACCTAAGTAATTGAAAGCTTGTTCATGTTTATCATTGCTTAATACGACTTTTTGGAAGTATTTAATTGCCTCTACAAATTTCTCTTGCTTTTTTAGAACCAATCCCATTGTAAAATTCAAAGATTCAATATCGGAATCTGAATAATGATCGTTTCCTTTTTGCCTTGAATTCACATTCTCAATTAGGAAATTGAGCAATTCTTCTGCCTCTGAATATCTCTCTTGACTGATATAGATTATACACAGATCAAGGGCGGTTTTCATTGACGGGCGTAATCTAAAAGATTCACTGAAAAACTCCCGCGCTTCTTGGATCATCTCTGCACACATAGCACATTGCCCCATCAGATAATAGGCTTCTGCATTGCCGGGTTCTTTTGTTACTACTGATTTATAAAACGGCAAAGCATCAGCAAACCTGCCTTGACTTTGATATAACAAGCCCAAGTTAAAATAAGCCTCAACCATATCAGAATCTATGTTAAGTGCCTTTTTGAATTGATTTTCCGCATTGAAAAAATCGCCTTTGTGAAAATATATAATACCCAAATGATTGTGGACAGTTGCCTGATTTTCATTGATCTGAAGTGCTTTCAGTATGTAAGGTTCTGCCTCCGTAAACATTTCTGCGTTTAAGTAGTATTCAGCAATATCCAAGTTCGCTTCTAACGAATTTGGATCTCCCTCCAAAGCCACTTTCAGTTGATCAACCTCTCCCTCAATATCGTTTTGAATAGCCTTTGACGACAAAATATATCACTCCTTCCAAATCAGTGCCAATAATTAGAACCCATATATAATATCGGCAAAATTTCGTTGATCTTTAGCACATTTTTTGAGAAAAAATAACCCTTTTATCAAAATTATTTTGACTCTTTCCTGTTTGAACTCAGCTAAAAAGCCTTTGACTATCTGTAATTTAGATGATAAAATATTGTTGTTACTCAAACAAACCGTTCAATATTTGACTATACAGGGACTATAATATGACCGATTATTCTAAAAATTCCCAAATGCAGATATGCAAAGCTTGTGGAATATGGAAGCTTGCAACTGACGATGTTTATTGCAGTTACTGTGGAGAAAGAGTCGCAAGCCTTAATGCTAAGCTTTCAGATGACACTGTATATTTCAGTGACTCTGGTGTGCATGATGAGATCGTTTTATCAATTGTCAATGATGGTCAGACTGACATTAATGTAGATTCAATAGATTTTGAATATGATTGGATTCAGCCATTATACGAAAAATCAACTATACAGACTACGAGTGAAAATAACATAAGTCCTCCTCATCAAATACCTACAAACAGTCAATGGGATATTCCATTAGCTATAAATCTTGTTGAGCGAAATAGTTATTATAACTGCGGTATTCAAATCAAATCAGTTGCTGGTATTATCAATTTGAGTGTGCAAGTTTTGCCTAAACCCCGCCTAAGTATGCACATTGACTATCCATTAAGCGATGATAGCGATGAGATGAGCCATGTTTTCATTGATATTGGAAAGAAATATCTTGATCAGGAAATGCCATCTTGTCATATAATTCGTAATTCTGAATCAAGGAATGAGATTTGGTCTTGTTATATAGAGATTTACGAAAGCATTGTAGAGATAGAATCCATTGAAGTTGGACTAAAATCAGATGACAAATTTAACCCCTCTCAAAATATTACAATTTCACAACATCCCAAGATGCCTATTAGATTAGAGCCAACAGGGATACGTAAAATAAATTTTGCCCTTAATATAAATACCGCTAATCTTCCAATCGGTGAGCATATCTGCCTTGTGCGTGTTAAATGTTCAAAGATAGACGAATATATGTTAGGTCAATTCTCTATTAATCGCAGATCAAAACCTGAAATTGAGTTTTCGAATGCCGAACAAGGTATAATAACAATTCCCGATGAGATGCTTGTCAGGAGCAATGACGATACAAAAGAGATAGCAATTGGGATCACAAATATAGGTGGATTGGAAGCCATAATAACAGATGTAAAAATAGATGGCGATTGGCTTGAACCATTATTTGAATTGCCTAAAATTCTCAGCATTAATCAATTAGAAAATCTCAATTTCAACGCAAAAATTGGAATGGCATTTCAGAAATTAATGGAATCTTACGAATCAATACAAATGAGGGCAAATTTATCGTTCAAATTCAAATGCCTTGGCTATCCTGAATATACAATTCCAGATAAAAGAGTAGAGATCATTGTGACAGTTGCTCTTATGCCTGAGTATGAAGGCACTGTCGCAATTGATTTTGGGACTGTCAACTCCTGTTGTGCAGTTGAAAGTGCTATATTTGCCCAGAAAAGCAATATAGTTCCGCTTGGCGACGAGTCCGCAACTACGGACAAGGAAAGCAGGGAAATATTGCCTTCCGTCATATATTACAGAGATGAGGAAGACGGAGTTTTTGATTATCTTGTCGGTCAGCAAGCTTTGGTATTTTCAATGATGCCAGACACAAGCCCTTGCACTGTTCGTTCAATAAAACGAAAACTTGGTCAACGAGAACGTGTCAGTGTCCTTATGGATATGTCAAAACGTCGTATCTCTTTCCTGCCTGAGCAAATAGCGGGACATATCATAAAATATATGATTGACAAGGTTGAGAAATATCTTCAACGTAGGATCAAGCGATGTGTCGTCACTCATCCAGCAAGATTTTTTAGACCACAAATTAACGCCCTTGAACGTGCTTTTCAAAAAGAATGCGGAGTTGAAGTAAGTGCCTTTATAAATGAAGCGGTTGCTTCTGCACTTGATGCCATTCTTGAACAAGGTAAGTCAAATAAAACAGAATATACAATTGTAGTTTATGATTTTGGCGGAGGCACAACCGATATTGCACTTATCAAGGTTATTGACAAGGTAGGCGAAGATGGCATTAGAGAAATAGTGCCAGAGACTCTCGGCATTGACGGCAAAAGAAGGCTTGGCGGAGATGATGTGACCGAAAGATTGGCAAATCTTATCCACGAAAAATGCGAAAAAGAGATTAAACAAGGTGCTCATGGAAAATTGATATGGGATAGCGATGATAATCCAAATGTCATAAACGTTCCAGAGGGATTAGACATCAATGAAGTCCGAAATTCCGCTATTATGAATATGCTTACATTAATTAACATTGCAGAAGAGCATAAAAAACGTTTAGCTAACGGAGAAAGTGCGAGATTGCCATTATTTTCGCTAAATTATATTAATAATGAAAACAAAATAGACACATTCACTTTTTCCATAGAGGTTACAGAAAAGGAGATGAATGCCTTAATTGAAGATGATATAAGGGACGCAATGAAACTTGCTTGGGACTTAGTAAGAATTGCAAATGAGCGTGATGGGACAGACATAAAATATCCCGATATATTTGTGCTTTCTGGCATGTCGTCAAGGTTGCCTATTGTCAAAAAATTAGCAAAAGAGCTGTTCCCGAATTCTCGTGTTTGGCTACATCCAGACCCAAAGGCTTGTGTCGCCAGAGGAGCATATTTTATACATGCAATTTCAGAATTTCCTGCGATGATTTCAGTAGATACTACGATGCTAAAATCACCTCCACCTACGAGTGCCCAATACGGCATAATGGTTTACGGTCTGCATGGCGAGCCTGTGTTCAAGAGTGCTATACCTAAAGGAGCAAGATTGCCCGCAGAAGGCATTATAAAAGGATTTAAGATCGGCAGAAAAACTGCAATAACAGTTTATGAAAATCCGGGAACAGGGACGTCTGATCCAGAGATCAGAAAGATCGCAGTATGTCGGCTAAATATTCCTGACTCCATAAGCGATAAAGAGCTTCGCACTGCACAGGTATTTATGAGATTAGAAGATGAGATGACTATGAAGATTGTCCTTCGTGTCGCTGATAAAGAATATGAATTTAAAGCGGATGTTGAGCCTTATATTTAGCTTTAATGCTTTTTAAGGGGGTACTTATATGCGAATTTTCAAGCGAAAAAAAGATGAATTTGTGCCTAAAAATGAGTTCTTTGATATTCCTGTGGGAAGTATTATTGAACTATCTGATATGGCGACATTTAATCTTGAAGATAGGACTTCACAAAGCTTTGAAGTGAGAGGATACAAGAAATATGAAGCTGATGGATTTCTCCGATATATGTATGATCTGATTGATGGAGAGGAGATCATACTTGGTGTTGATGTTGATCCAAGCACAAAAGACTTTCAATTAGCAAGGTTTGTTATTAACTCCGAAGAGGAATGGACAGAACCCCTTGGAGATACAATTGTCATGGATTTTGAAGACCCCGAAAACGAGAACGAGATCATAACCGTTGAATATTATCGCGATAACATCATTAATACTAAGATGACCACTGTAAATTCCGAAGGAAGCGAGGAATATTACGACATTGAGTTACAAGATTACTCAGCAGAAGACGGATCAATCCTCATGGTTGAATTATGGGAATCATACTTCACTTTTTATGTCGGTGAACCATTAGAAAAAGGAGATGTAAACGTATTTCCAATAAATCCCGATGAAAAAAAATAGGACGCAAGATATAGAAATGGATAGGAATAAAAATTATCATTTCGTGCTAACTTGCGTCTTATATTTATTTATATTTGGAGGTATAGCTATGGCTAACCAGAGACAGCCAGAAATCAGTTTTTATGTATCCAGTGACGGAGACGATAGATGGTCAGGAAGATTAAGCGAGCCTAATCAGACAAGGACTGATGGTCCCTTCGTTACCTTAAAGCGTGCAAAAGATGCGATTCGCAATCTTGAATGTAGATTAGTTACGGGTGAACTTCGTCAGAATATCAACGTCTTCATCCGTAAAGGGACATATTTTTTAGACGAACCATTAATTTTTACGCCTGAAGATTCTGGAAATGAAAAATGCTCAGTCACTTTTTCTGCATACAAAGATGAAAAAGTCATAATAAGTGGTGGTAGAAAAATAACACAATGGAGTAAAATAGATACTTCACTTTGGAAAGCAGAATTGCCCGACGTTAGATCAGGGAAATGGTATTTTAGGTCTCTCAGAGTTGGTGATAAACAGGCTATCAGGGCAAGATACCCAAATTATGATCCGCAAAACCCAACGACGGGTGGATGGTGCTTTGTTTCAAAGACAATTCCCGAGAAGACTTATGATCGCGTAGTTTTTAATCCATCTGATTTTCCAAACTGGGATAATTGGGACGATGCAGAAGTGCATATTTTCCCCGCTTGGGGCTGGGTCAATACTATAATGAAAGTAAAAGGTGTTGATAAAGAAAATCACGCTATAATTGTTGATTGCAAGCAAGATATACGACCCGGAAATAGGTTCTTTATCGCTAATGTCCAACAAGCACTTGATTCCCCTGGGGAATGGTGTCTTAATTCAAGATCAGGGGAACTGATATATTGGGCAACCGAAGAAAATTTCCCAAATATAGATGTGATCGCACCTGCTATGGATAGGCTTATAGTTATACAGGGAGATATGAATAAAGGTAAGTTTGTTGAGAATATTCGCTTTGTTAATCTCACATTTTCAGATACAGACTTTAGCCTTGATGGATATTATGATCCTGCGGATTCTGCTATATGGCTTTCAGGGGCAAAAAATTGTCTAATTGACGGATGCTTATTTGAAAATATCAATGGTTACGCTGTCAGATTGGATAACAAGAGCAATGACAACAGGATCATCGGAAATAAAATGATAAAACTCGGTCAGGGCGGAGTTATAATGCTTGGAAATAGCGAAAATCAGCCTTTTAATAACATTATCGCTGGTAACGATATTCAAGATTGCGGGCAGGTTTATAAGCATGTCGCAGGAGTTTATGTCACAACAGGTAGCGGAAATCTGGTTGCACACAATAACATATATCGCATGCCTAGGTATGGCATATCATTTAAATCTTATGGTAAAGGTGCTTCTTCGCATAACAATATTGCAGAATACAACGAGATAATAGATTCAAACCTTGAAACTAATGATACAGGGGCAATAGAGACATTAGGACGTGATTATGAGATCAGCGGAAACATCATCAGATTTAACTATATTCGCAACGTTGTCGGCATGAACACAACTCCCGATGGACAGATTATAAGCCCTTACTTTACTTGGGGAATATATCTTGACGACTATAGCAGTGGAACGACTGTATATGGCAATATTGTTGATGGAACAGTTGTAGGTGCAATCTGCATACATGGCGGAAAAAATAACGTATTTGAGAATAATATCTTTATGAATGGATCAGAACGTCAAATGACACTTCAGCCAAGAGATGATTTTATGACTGGCAATGTTTTTCGTCATAATATAGTTGTTTTCAACAGCACAAAATCTGTCTTGTGGTATAGTTGGCAGAATACTTGGCGACCTGATCGACTTTCGGAATGTGATTATAATATCTATTGGCACACTGGAGGATTGAATTTACTTGACGAAAACCTAAAAATCACACCAGAAGGCAGTTTTTCTGCATGGCAAGGATTGGGATTTGATAAAAATTCCATTATTGCCGATCCGATGCTCACCTCTGATGAAAAGCCTGAACTTAAAGATAGCTCTCCCGCCCTTAAAATAGGTTTTAACCCTATTGACTTGGAAAAAATCGGTCTTAAAGGCTTTGATAAAAGCAAATATAAATGAAATAATAGATAAACTTAAAGAAGTCTATATCGTCAAATTTGTTATTATGTTAAATGACATAAGACTTGTTTGTATTGATCTAACTGAAGGGGGATGTTAATGCACAAAATACCAGTAAACATTCTTCTACTTGCATTGTTGGGCATTGTCTTTGTTGCTTTTTATGTTAATGCAGAAGAATCTAATCAACAGGTTGAGCTTTCACTTCAAGACTGCATATCGCTTGCCTTAAAATCAAATCTGAACATACGTATCCAAAACTTAAACCCTCAAATACAAGATTCTATCCTATTAATGACAAAAGGCAGATATGATCCATCATTAAGCTTTAACATAAATACAAGCAGTTCAGAAGGCAAATCTGTCAGTCAAAAAACTAATGCCCAATCATTTGGTTTCGGCATTAAAGACCCTATAATAACTGGCGGAGAATACGGCATATCCCTCAATAGCAGTCGTTCTGATAGTGATTCCATTTCTCAATCCTTGAACCCTGCATATCGTTCAGGGACAGTTTTTAGCATAAGTCAACCTTTGATGGAAGGGTTTGGCATCGGTTTGAACAGAATTCCCATAATAATAGCAAAAAATAATAAAGATATATCTACTCTCCGACTTAAATCTCAATTAATAAAAAATCTTACAGACGTTCAAAATACCTATTGGGAGCTTGTCTTTGCCATAGAAAACCTTAAAGTTCAAGAGTTGGCACTTAAACAGGCACAAGACCTATTAAATCTAAATATAAAGCTTAAAGAGAATGACAAAGCAAGTTTAAGCGATATTCTTCAGGCACAATCAGCAGTGGCTTCACGCGAAGCAGATGTCCTATCGGCAAAAGATGCTATCAAAGATGCAGAAGATAAACTCAAACGGATAACTAACATAATACAAGATGAATCACAATGGGAAATATCTATTATACCGACCGATACACCAATATCTGAGGAAATATCAGTTGATATTCAAGATAGCATAGCTTTGGCATTGGAAAAGCGACCTGAGTATTTACAAGCGAAGTTAGATGTGGAAAATAGCGATTTAACAGTTAAATTAGCAAAAAATCAAAAACTCCCAATAATAGATTTAGATGGAAGTCTAAGTCTAAATGGACTTGGAGATAAATTCAGTGAACCATATTCCCAGGTAGGGAAAGCGGAAAATAGGACTTGGACAGCAGGTATCGCCCTTCGTATGCCATTAGGTGGGAAATCTGATAACGGCTATTTAAAAAAGAGTCAATTAGAGAAAGAGCAAAAACTTTTGGCACTTAAAGATCAAGAGCAACAGGTCATTGCAGATGTCCGTTCTGCTGTCCGTCAGCTTGATACAGGGATTAAACGTATTCAAGCCACAACTAAGGCAGAGGAGTTCGCAAGGCAAGTCTTGGCTACAGAAGAAAAGAAATATTCTCTTGGGCTTAGCACAAGCTATAATTTGTTACAATTTCAAGCAAATCTTGCTACTGCAACGAAAAACCGCCTCAGAGCAGTTATTGACTATCGTAAATCAGTTGTCAATCTATACCAAAGTCAAGGAGTTACGTTGGATAGATTAAATATAGCATTTGAGGAATAATTACTGACCGATTTAATTTTATACTACAACAGGCTTTGGAAAGGAGTCATTTGTGAAAAAAGCTATCGTAATTATCGCAATATTTGCCGTCCTTATCGGTATGGTAGTTTATGCCTATGTAGTTAAAGGGAAACAAAAATCTGCTGGAACGATGGCGAGTGGTCGTGGACCGATGAGTGTCCCTGTGGAAACGATGAAAGTTGAGGTCAGCAACATCACAAAAAAGATATTTGTAACAGGGACTATTAATGCCCGTGCAGAAGTAACAATTTATCCTAAGCAGTCTGGTGAGATAATTAAACTTTTGGCTGATAAAGGCGATCGCGTAAAAGCTGGACAGATATTAGCGGAGATAGATTCCACAACTTTTCAAATTCAAAAGCGTCAAGCAGAAGCTGACCTTGAAAGTGCAAAAGCTGCTTATGATAAAACCTCTCCTATCGCTGTTATTAAATCTGAAACCGATTTTAAGCAAGCTAAAAGTAATCTTGACAGATTAACTTCTGCATTAAAACAGGCAGAGTTAGACCTTGAACTCCAAATAAAACAAGCAGATATTCAAATTAAAAAAGCTAATAGCGATTTAAAGATTGCTCAGGCGCGTCTTGATGCCGCTATTGCAGGGGCAAGGGAACAAGAATTGGAGCCAGCCAAAGCAAGAATGGAAAATGCAAAGAAAAATTTAGACAGACTACAAGCCCTTTATAACGATGGTATGATCGCCAAAGAACAAGTGGAGTCTGCACAATTACAGTATGACATCTATTACGCCCAATATTCTTTGATTAAAGAGGGAGTAAGACCAGAGGATTTAGAGATTTTAAAAGAACAAGTAGAAGCAGCTAAAACTTCGTTAGAATCAGCAATAGAGAATAAAAGATTAATTGACATTAAAAAGACAAATATAGATTCAGCAAAAGCACAAATTGAGAATGCACAGGCATCACTTGATTTAGCATTAGCATCAAAAGAGGCAGGAACATGGGAAAAAGAGCTTGAACAAGCAAGATCAGCAGTAAAGAAAGCAGAAGCTTCTCTTGATCTCGTTAAACAAAGGTTAGAAGAATCAATTGTCAGGGCGTCTATAAACGGGATTATCGCCCAAAGGTTTATGGATAAAGGGGATACAGCATCTACAACAAAACCGTTTTTTACTATCGTTGATATTGATGTTGTTAAAATCATCGCAAAAGTGCCTGAAAGGGATATAGTAGATGTAAAGCTTAATCAAGAGGCTGTAATAAAACCTGACGCTTATCCGGGACAGATATTCAAAGGCAAGGTCACAAACATAAGTCCTATAATTGATAGAGAAACGCGGACATGTGATATTGAGATCACCGCGGATAACCCAAATCTCAAATTAAAGCCAGGGATGTTCACGCGTGTTGAATTGACAACAACTGAATATAAAAATGTCCCTTTAATTCCAATAGAAGCTATAGTTAAAGAAGCTGACGAAACTTTTGTGTATGTTGTTGATAATGGCAAAGCTGTCAAAAAGAAAGTTGAGACAGGCATAACAGATGGCGTTAAAATACAAATTATATCAGGCTTAAATCCCGGTGATGAGTTTATAATGGCTGGAAAATATACACTTCGTGAAGGAATGGACGTCACAATAGCTGGTGAAGGACCTAAGGGTCAGATGCCCGGAAAGGGAGAAAAGGGACAAGGTAAAAAACCAGAAGGTCCTTTTGGTGGAGATAGAAGTGGGGGAGGAAGATGAACCTTTCAGATATAGCCTTAAAAAGACAAATAACAACCTTTATGGTTTTTATAGCAATTATAGTGATAGGTGTCTTCTCATTGGGAAGATTATCAATTGATCTAATGCCAGATGTTGAATTTCCTTCTTTGACTGTATCTACATCATATCCTGGGGCAAGTCCAAAGGAAGTTGAGACGCTTATCACTGAGCCGATAGAACGGGCAGTTAGCACCGCACAGAACATAGAGAATATCACATCTACTTCCAGTGAAGGAAGCTCATCAGTGACTATCGCTTTCACATGGGGAACGGACATGAAGGATGCTGCTAACGATATACGTGAAAGGGTTGCACGTGTTCGCGGTATGTTGCCAGAAGACGCCAGCGATCCTATGGTATTTAAGTTTGATCCTTCAAGTATGCCAATAGTCTTTCTTGGTCTATCAGGCGATATGCCTCTGGATAAGATTCGCAAATATGCTGATAATGAGATAAAATACCGACTTGAACAGATCAAAGGTGTAGCCGCAGTTAGCATTCGTGGCGGATTGGAACGTGAAATCCATGTTGACGTAGATAGAAGTAAGATGGAGTCGCTCGGACTTTCTTTTAGCCAAATAATCAATGCTTTATATAACGAAAATCTTGATAAACCCGGCGGATATTTGGAAACTACGAGAAGCGAACTTTTATTACGTATTTCTGGTCAATACAAGAGCTTACAGCAAATTGCAAATACTGTTATCGGACAAAAAAATGGAACTCCTATATATCTTCATCAAGTTGCGGAAGTTAAAGATTCTTTTAAAGAGAGAAGGTCCGATACTCGGTTAAAAGGTGAGCCGGGAATTTCAATCACCGTTCAAAGACAAGCTGGGGAAAACACTGTTAGAGTAGCAGATAGAGTTGTAAAACAGGTTGATAAGATCAATAAGATTCTTCCCCCTGGTATGAAGCTTTTTGTAGCACGAGATACGTCAAAATTTATAAAAGACTCAATAAATCAAATGCAAAAGTCTGCGATCATAGGCGGTTTTCTTGCGGTTGTGATTTTGCTTGTGTTCTTGCGTAACATAAGAAGCACGGTCATTATCGCTTTGGCAATTCCGATAGCAATTATATCAACCTTTATTTTGATGTATGCAGCAAAATTAACGCTTAACATGATGACACTTGGTGGACTTGCGTTAGGTATTGGTATGCTTCTTGACAACTCCATCGTCGTCCTTGAAAATATCTTCCGCCATAGAGAATGGGGCGAAGGACCTTTGGAATCTGCTTCTATTGGAACAAAGGAGGTCAGCGCAGCGATCACCGCCTCAACATTGACAACTCTATGTGTTTTCTTCCCGATGTTCTTTGCAGCGGAAGGCATGCAAGGGGTATTTTTCAGTCAGTTGGCTTATACAATATCGTTTTCGTTGATCGCATCGCTTTTTGTTGCACTAACTTTGGTGCCTGTCCTATCTGCAAGGTATCTCCATATCAAGCAAATAGACGATTCTGACCATAGATCAAAGATTAAAAATGCTTTGGCAAAAGCCTTTGACAATCTAAGCATAAAATATGGAAATGCTCTCAATTGGATATTAGATCACAGGATTTGGGTAGTTATTATATGTCTTTTAATGTTGGCAATAGTTCTTGCCCTTGCTCCAATGATCGGTATGGAACTTATGCCTCAAGTAGATGAGGGAAATATAGCGGTAAATATTCAGCTTCCAGTAGGGACAAAGTTTCAAATCACAGATGCACTTACCAAAAAGATTGAAAAAATAATCCAAGAAAATGTTCCAGAAATGAAAAATATGCGAACAAATGTAGGCGGTGGAGGCTGGTTCGGTGGTTCTGGCACTTCTCACTTAGCAGATATTAATGTCGATCTTGTGGAAAAGAAATTTCGCAAGAGATCAACAGAGGAAGTTATAAATGATCTCAGAAGGAAAATTGTCGGATTTCCTGATGCGAAGATATGGATCTCTGCACGTGGTTCTATGATGACTCGTTTACTTGGCGGTAGAGAAGAAAGGGTAGAGGTAGATATTCGTGGACATGACCTTGATATAGGAGCGGTATTAGCTGAACAAGTAAAACAGATCGTTGAAAGTGTCCCTGGAACCGTTAATGTCCGTATTAGTAGAGAGGAAGGCAAGCCAGAATTGACTGTCCTTGTTGACCGTGACAAAGCCTCATCTCTTGGACTAAACCTAATGACTATTGCCAATACTGTAAACACTGGGCTTACAGGAACAGTTGCTACGAGATTTAGGGAAGGCGGAGAAGAATACGATGTCCGTGTTAGAATGAAAGAGGAAGATAGGCTTTCATTAGATAATGTTAAAACCTTTGCAATAAAAACGGCGACAAATGCAAGTGTGCCTCTCAGCAATATCGCTAACATTCAGGAAGGAAAAGGTCCTATCTCTATACAAAGGCGAAACCAAGAGCGACTGATAACAGTTTCATCAGGCATATCGGGCAGAGATTTTGGAAGCATAACAAGAGATATAAATGCTAAGTTAGCGTCTTTTAGTGTCCCAGAAGGATTTACTGTTCAGCTTTCTGGAGAGCAAGAGGAACAAAGCAAGGCTTATACTTCTTTGATGATTACTTTCTCTTTGGCAATTCTGCTTGTATATATGGTTATGGCATCTCAATATGAATCGCTATTGCATCCTTTTGTGATAATGTTTTCTATCCCATTCGCTTCAATTGGCGTTATACTTATGTTATTTTTGACGGGGACAAATTTAAGCATCCCAGCTTTTATCGGTATAATAATGTTAGCGGGTATTGTAGTCAATAATGCCATCGTCCTTGTAGATTATATAAACTTGATGAGAAGACAAGGGACAGAATTACGCGAAGCTATTGTTGAAAGCGGTCGTAGAAGGCTTCGTCCAATTCTTATGACAACATTGACTACCGTATTCGGTATGATACCGTTAGCACTTGGAATTGGTGAAGGATCAGAGATGCAAGCCCCTATGGCGAGGACAGTTTTAGGTGGGTTAAGTATAGCAACTTTATTTACTTTATTCTTTATTCCAACGCTTTATAGCCTTATGGAATCAGCAAGAGAGAAGATTATGAGCAGAAAAAGCCATAGTTGATGATATGCTTTCTATCGCCGTTCTTTCTTTTCGGTGTTTGATATTTTCAAGCTTTTTTATTACTCCGAAGAGAATACTATTTTTATCTCTCCTTGTAAACTACTATTCTACCAACAAAATTTACACGCACCTCTGGTAATGATAATTCTTGAAATACAAACATATCTCATATATAATTGATTATCATTAGTTTTATTTTGGTAGTCAAGCTTACAAGATTTAAACTTCACAGACCCTGATCACTGATTACTGATCACTGATTATTGCAGAGGTGATATATCATTAAAATTAAATCAAATAAATATTGGATATTTCTCGGTATCTATATAATTTTTATCTTCTTATTATCATCAATTCCACCGAAATCAATACCTGATATGAAAACTGAGTTACCGATTGATAAGGCAGTTCATTTTATAGAATATGGTATTTTAGGATTTCTTTTATTTAATTCGCTTCGTAGCTTTGATAGATTGAGAATATGGCAAATCATAATTATAGTTATCTCTTTTGGAGCTATTTTAGGGGCTTTAGATGAATCTTATCAACGTTTGACAAAACGGACATCAAGCATATATGATTGGTTTGCAGATGTCTCTGGCGTTACAGTGAGTGTAATTTGCATTGTATTATATTTGAACTCAAAAGTTTTTAAGAAGATAAGGTTCAAAATAGAAAAACCATCATGAAAACTATCAGACACAAAGGATTATTATTTGCATTAGCGATGATCGGCTTCACTGCCACAGCAGGTCAGATTATCTTAGTGCGTGAATTTATTGTCGTATTTTATGGAAATGAGCTTTGTTTAGGTGTAATTCTGGCAAACTGGCTTCTTTGGGGTGCTGTGGGAAGTTGGCTTTTAGGACGTTTAGCAGACAGGCTTAAAAGAAAAATCGGAACTATGGCAATATGCGAGATAATCCTTGCAATATTGCTTCCTTCATTGATATTCGCTATCAGATCAGCACGTGTCCTTCTGAAAGCTCAACCGGGAGAACTCATCGGTTTTGTCCCTATGGTAATATTCAGCTTTATCTCATTAGCTCCTGTTTGTGCGATCTTGGGATTTCTATTTGCACTCGGCGCTAGGATTTTTCCTTCTGTCAAAGGTGCAAAACAAATTGGATATACATATATACTTGAAGGCATCGGGGCGGGAACAGGTGGGCTATTGACAAGCCTATTGATGATCCGTTATCTCAACTCATTCCAGATCGCTATGATCATCGGTTCATTGAATATTACTGCATCCGCATTTCTACGAACTTTTTTAGGAAAACGAAAGCCAATAAAAATTTTCTTTAAGGGATTAACTATTCTACTTTTAATAATAAATGTCTATCTAATTTTGCCAGACAATTCTGTTTCTATCCATTTTGAATTGCTTAACAGGTTAAAATCTGACAGGCTTGATTATAGTTCACTTAAAATCCAATGGGGCATGTTTGGGCTAAAAGATTCCAAAAACTCAATTTATAGTAATCTTACGGTTGTTGGCATTGAGGATACGTATACATTTTTTTCAAATGGTCTAAGCATGTTTTCTGTCCCTAATCCCGCATCAGCAGAGCAAGTCTCACATTTCGCCATGCTTGAACATCCTGATCCGAAAAATGTTTTGCTTATTGGAGGAGGAGTTAGCGGAAGCCTTGGCGAAATATTAAAGCACCCAACAAAAAAGGTTGACTATGTTGAGCTTGATCCGACGGTTATTGAACTTGCAAAAAATTGGTTAGATAAAAAGGATATTGCACCTTTATATGATCCAAGAGTGACAATAGAAAATATTGACGGTCGCCACTTTGTTAAAAATTCAAAAGAAAAATATAACGTTATAATATTAGATTTGCCTGAGCCTTTTACTGCACAGTTGAACAGATTTTATACTCAAGAGTTTTTTCAGGAAATATACAATATTTTAGATGATAAAGGCATTTTTTCTATTGGAGTTTTATCGTCCGCGAACTATTTAAGCGATGAACATCAGGCATTTTTAAATTGTGTTTATCAGACACTTGATACCGTATTCGCGGATATAATCACTATTCCTGCCGATGATCAGATAATCTTTTTATCATGTAAATCAAAAGGGATACTTTCATATAACCAAGAATTGCTGACTGAGCGGTTGCGACAGAGAAATATTCAGGCATTATACGTCAGTGAGTATCAAATGCCTATTTGGCTTGAGCCGTGGAGAGTCCATTCATTTTCCGAACGTATCCGTGAGACAAAAAATATCAGAATTAACAAAGACCTTCAGCCAATCTCATACTATTATGATATGATCCTTTGGTCTGCTCAATTCTCAACTGCATCAAAAATTCAAGCGAAATATAATGAGATATTCAAATGGCTATCAAAGCTGAATTTGTGGTGGTTTTTATTGCCCTTTTTTGTTATTGGTGTGTTGATATTCCTTTTAGGAAATTGGAAAAATGGCGTTAGACGGCGATATATCCTTATCGCTGTGCTTGTCACTGGATTTTCTGAAATAGCGTTTGAAGTGATCGTCTCATTAGGGTTTCAGGTGATATATGGATATATGTATTATAAACTCGGGCTTATACTAACAGCATTTATGATCGGTCTTATCGGTGGGGGAATTACGATAACTCGGATTATGGATAGGCTTAAAAACGATCTTCTGACTTTTGTCTATACTCAGATAGCCATTTGTATCTATCCGTTATTGCTCTTGCTTGCTTTTTATATATTTAAAAGCGGATTTGCCTATTCCTTCGGAGCAAACGTAGTTTTTCCTATATTGCCAGTAGTTGCAGGATTTATGGGGGGATTTCAATTTCCGCTCGCAACGGGGATATATCTCAAATATAATTCCAAAGTCGGTCGCGTCGCTGGGCTGACTTATGGAGTTGATCTTATTGGTTCGTGCATCGGTGCTTTTTTAGTCAGTGCTTTTCTTGTGCCTATTATCGGCATCCAAAATACGTGTTTAATGATAATAATTTTAAGTGTTATAGTGCTTGTGCTTCTTCTGCAAAGTATGATTATCAGTAAAGATCAGAGTTAATAGTTATGAAATGTAGAAAATGCCATAAACAAGTAAAAGAGGACGATATATTTTGCCCTGCGTGTGGAACTAAGTTACAGTTTATATGTGACAATTGTGGAAGTTCGGTTGATGAAAATGACTCTTTTTGTAGAAAATGTGGAGTAGCATTAAAACAAGCGAGTGCTTCTACGATCTCATTTGACGTCGCAAAAAACTTGTCACATCACATAAACAATGCACTTTCTATTATATTAACAAGCTCACAACTTGCCCTACATATCAGTAAAAGCCTTTATGGGAATTTACGAACGGAATTACAAAATCTTCTCAATGATATTGCTGAATTTGCCGAAAATAGTGGTGTTCTTGTTCATCAATTTCAGGAATATATAAACGCCATTGAAAATAATGATTTAACAAGCGAAATAGAAGAATTTGCCAAAAAAATCATAAACTATCCCCAAATTGAAGCGGTTGAGAAGAAGATAAAAGATGATAATGTGGAGATTATAGAGATAAAATCTGAGAAATCAAGGCAAATATCTGTCCTCATTGTTGATGATGAAAGCAGAATTCGTCAAACTATGTCTTATGCGTTCTCATTAAGCGGACACAATGTTATTACTGCATCAAATGGTCAAGAGGCGATAGATCATATTGAGAAGAGGTTCTATAATATTGCATTTGTTGATCTCGTTTTGCCCGATATTGATGGCTGGCAAGTTATAGATATAATCAAGCAGAAATCACCAAACACAATGACAGTTCTTATGACTGGCTGGAATGTCAAATTAGATGATAATGAAGTATGGGCAAAGAATGTTGATGCTATGCTTTCAAAACCTTTCCAACTTTCCGATGTCTATGAGCTTATCAAAAATTTATAAAAAGGAGATGGTGATGTTGAAATTACAGTTGATTTTATTCGCTTTTACATTAATTCTGCTATGTTTTGCCATTATACCACAAAGGGTTTATTCACAATCTTATGGTATAGCTGAGAAATATCCCGGTGATATAGGGATTGAGAATGATCCTAATGTATTATTTGCTGAAAATTTTGAGGCAGGAAACATAGAAGAGATAGGAAAGCATTGGGACAATGTCAGTAACAAAGATGGAAAAGTTATGCGGATAAGCAGTGACGTTCCACCAAGCAGTTCAGGGAAATATTCGTTGCAAATGACATCTACTTTGGGAGAAAATACTGGCGGTCATCTATACGTCCGCTTAAAACGACCTGTTGATACTGCATATGCCCGATTTTATGTTAAATTCGCTGAGGATAATAGCTACATTCATCATTTTGTCCATATCGGAGGATATAACCCACCTACACCTTGGCCCCAAGGAGGAGCAGGGGAACGTCCCAGAGGTGATGATCGCGTTACTATTGGCATTGAACCACATGGAGATAATGGACGTTATCCACCACCTGGGATATGGAGCTTTTATAATTATTGGCATGAGATGAAAGTATCTGCTGGCAATAGATATTGGGGAAATGCTTTACGTCCTATCAAACCTGCAATTGTTCCAAAAGGAAAATGGCAATGCGTTGAAGTTATGATAAAATTGAACTCAGCGCCTGATATACCTGATGGTGAACTGGCGTTATGGTTAGATGGAG
>DTPJ01000297.1 GCA_011334435.1 Candidatus Poribacteria bacterium
AAAAATGCCTAAAGTTATTCAGAAAAGTACTAAAGTCCGTTAAAAATCCAAACGAAATACTAATGAAATTTAAAATAACTGGTGTGCAGTTAGACGAATTCTTAGGCGATGAATCACAGCATATAGAGTAGCTGGAACTATCCTATTCATTAAACAGATACAACAATGAGCAGTCTTTTAATTAGGTCTTTATACCTCGCTCGAAGAGTTACCTCAGTTATACGAGTTACTTCCGCTATCTCCCTCTGTGTTCTATTCTCTCCAGTCAATATCGAGGCAATGTAAAGAGCTGCTGACGCTAAACCAGTTAAACTTCTTCCCCTATTGAATCGATCCTGAGTAGCTACCTTCAAAATCTCGTTAGCAATTTTAGTCGAAATGTCCTGCATCCTAAGTAGTTCTTGAATACGATGAAGATATTGCTCGAACGACACTTCACAAGCATTATAGTTCAGTTGCTTTAGGATAAATCCATAGCACCTGAAAACTTTGCTTGGAGGAACATTTGCGACATGAGCTACTTCTCGCAAACCACATGGTACTCCAAGATTCTTGCTTGAAACATAAACTATTGCAGCTCCCAAAGCCCTTAAGTGCTTCCCTTTGAAACCACATCTTTTGGCTATTGCTTCATAAATTTTGATGGCCTCACACAAGACTTCGTTGGTGAAATGCATGTTGGTTGCGATCCTTGTAATTTCATAAAGAGCGAGGGTAATATTCTTCTCGATAGCATCAGATATATGGAGCTTTTTGAATATATCTGTTAAGCAATTGTGCATATTTATTGCTATTGAAGTTTCTTGTAACGTTTTGTTAGGGCTTAATAAACCCTTGATATTACGCCGATTTTCAACTTTTTTGTATTTTCCTTGATCTGTATCGCTATGATCTGGTGTGCTTAATGTTTTTACGAGTCCACAGCTCATACAAAATAGGTGTCCGTCGGGGAGGTTGCTCATATGTTGACTCCCACACTTTGGGCATCTTTGATTTTGCGAGAATGCAACCTGACCATCAACCATTAATAATCACCTTCTTCCATCATCCCAGAAATCCCAAACCCCCTCAAAGCCTCGCGATATTTCTTCAAAATCTTTTCCACTTTCGCCACCTTTCGGTTAGGAGACATGGAAGGCTTCTTAGCACCTTTTTTGTTGAACCTAAGCCTTACCTCTTGAGCCCTATAGAAGATTTGGTCGTCCAATATCCTATACTCATCGACTTTCTCATTTAAACCAGCAACATTATAGTTCCCGACGTATAGTTCGTTGGCTATTATGTCCTTCACAGCTCTGGCTGTCCACTCTTTACCCTTCTTGGTTGGAATCCCCTCTTTGTTTAATAGAAACGCAACTTGATCCATAGATTTATGCTGCAAGTACATAGCGAAGATCCTTCGGACGACTTCAGCCTCACCTGGATTGATTATTAGCTTGCCTTCTTGGTTCTTATCGTAACCGAGGGGAGGGTGCGGATTAGGCCATTTATGCTCTCGGATCAACGCGTAAAGACCCAGTCTAGCTCTTTCTCCTATGAGTTCCCGTTCAAGCTCAGCTACAGATGCAAGGTTACGGAAGTTGAATCGTCCAACAGGTGTTGTTGTGTCTATGAATTCTGTCACGCTACATAAGCCAACCTCCCATTTTCTCAACATCCTTTCAATGTTTACGAGATCTACAAGCGAGCGACAGAACCTATCAAGCTTCCAAAAAACTATGACGTTGAACTCCTTCTCTTTTGCTCTTTCAAGCATCATTTTAAATTTGAGTCTTTCAACATCTTTTGCACTCTGGCACTCGTCAACAAAAACATAACGCACAACCCAGTTTCTTTCACTACAATATTTCCAACACTGATTAATTTGCTCCTTTATGCTATAGTTGAATTTCTGGTTTGGTGAAGATGTTCTAGCATAAATTGCGGCAAAAATGATAATATCATTTCCATCCCCGGCCTTCTTATATTCATTTCTCTCTTTCACAGTTCTCCCCTTGCTCACTTGGGATAACTATTTCCAATTGTTCGAGAGTCGTTTGTAAGATTGTAGGCAAAGTCTCTATCAGCGCGCTGGAAAACTCTTCAAACATTTTTTCGAGTTCTTCTTGTGATGGTTGATAATTTGATTGTTTTGTGTGTTGGCATGGCTGTATCCTTTGAGAGGACAGCAGCCTATCAGCTCTTAAACAAATTATTCTCATAAACTCCGCAAGTAATGGCTTGATTTTCTGTGCATTGAAAACCAAGACTTGACGCTTTCTAATTCTCCAAACAATTATAGTATCACTTCGAAAGTCTAAGAGATATCTAAAAATTTGGGTCAGCGAAACTGAGTTTCCTGTTTTAACTTCAATTAGAAGCTCTCTTGTTTCACCTTTTAGGTTTAAGCCATAATTTGTTACTGTGATCAGAATGTCTGCTTTTCCATACTCTAACTCTGCCTCAGCTGAAATCAGAACTTTATAGCCCATCGTGTTAAGGAGACGATAAAGCTCTTCAACTAGAACATTAACAGCCAGCCTATGGCATTCTTTATACAAAGAATCTACATTTTTAGTTGCTGTTTTATTGGAAAAACTTTTGGTTATACATGTGAGGCATGGTGACCTTGCAATAGTCTCAATAAGAGTGCTTTTGCGTGGCTTTCCATTTTCATAGTATAAACTATACTGCTTTGCTATCTTTGAGCAAAGTTCTTCAAATATCTTCTTGAGCTCATCTAACTCAGTCAGGCTTTCTGAAAGCAGTCTAAACTGACCCAGATTTTGAGGATTTATTTTTCCATTATTCTCCAAATTGAGCTCTCCTGGGTGTTACCTATATATAGGTAATTGTATAGGTAATATAAGCTTTACGGCACATTTAATTAAAGAAAATTTATAAATAAAGTTACCTATCACAATTGTGAGAAAAATGGGAGAGATAACGGTTCTTTCAAAGGCTACAACAACAAGCAAATCTTTGCGAACAACAGTGCCATCTGGAATAGTAAAGCAGTTCAATTTAAAAGAAAGAGATAGGCTTGAATGGGAAATTAGAGCTGAAGATGGGAAACTTGTAATAATAGTTAAACCTATAAAATGAATATGTTCTATGCTCTCCTTAAAAAAGGGCAACGTTTTCTAGCTGGTTATAGTTATTTTTGCCATGTCAGCGAAAAATTCTTTAATCTTTTCCAGAAGTGAATTGCTAAGTTTGGTTAAGGGGACACTTTCGCCCGACACTAACTTGCTAATAACTTCAGCCTCCTCCTTCGTCAGTTTCATTTTTTCGCGTAATAATTCTGCGGATGCCTTCTCATTGATGTTACGTATTATCTTGCCAAATTTTGGCATTTCATCATTTATCCATGTAATATCATCCAAGGATATCTCACGTCTAATTCGTTGTTGAAAATCTTTTATTAAATTTCCGGCGCTATCTATTATTTCTAGGTTAATGTCAAACATTTTTGCTATGACTTTATTACTGAGTATGGTTTTCTTTTCGATCAAAAGAGAATTCAATCGGTCTAGTTTTTTTGTAACGTTTATGAGTAAGTCATTGATTAACTGATTGATTTCAGTATTAAGCTGGTTTATTGATTCTTGGCATTTCTCATGTTCTTCCTTAAGCTTGTCAGTGGTAACTAAAATTCTCTCGAGGTATTTGTTAAGCTCATCTACTTTTTGTATGAGCATATCTCTTTTCAAATCTGATAATGAAATTTCGTCTAAAACAATTTTCAGAAAGCAGTATTTACATAAATTTTTAGTTAAACTCTCAAGCGATCTGTTTAAGCTGCTAACAAGATCCCGTCTCTCTCTTTCTTCTTTGACGAATTGGCAATAACTATGTGTATTTTCGATTTTTTCTAATAAACTTGGCAATTTTGAAAGTTTACCTCCTTTTGACTGTTTCAAGAATTCTTTTAATATTTTCGAGTGCAGGTAAGCGTATCTTTTCGTCGGTTGTCTTGTAAATGCCTTGAGGCTGGTTTTTATCCAAAATTTTTGAAAGTTTTTGCATGGCTTCATAAGTTCTGTTTTTGCAAAGCCAGTAATTTATGTTGAAAACGCGATTTAAGTCAAAAATATCAGTAGATTTTGACAGTCTTTCTATTTCTTTGCACTCTTTTAATATCCACTCAAAATCTTCTAAATCTGAGTTTTCAATTAAGGATTCAAAGAGTGATATTATTCCTCTCAAATCATAGGCGGTGGTTGGATCCAGCAAATAATTACATAAGAATTTTAACTTTTCAGTTACCTTTTGCAGATTGTGCTCTGTAATTGTAAACTGCACAAATTCTGCTGTATCTTTTGCATCTTTTATTATATTTCTAAATCTCTCGGTTGGTTCTTTAATTTGTTCTTTCTCCTTTAAATCTTGTGAGACACGTTGTATTGTGGATATAATTCCGAAGAAACTTATCGGCGCAGTTGAACTTATTTCGAAATTAAACTTTGACCTGTCTGGAATTCGTGTGTTTGATAGAATTAGTAATTTATTTCGATTTAATGAAGCAAAAATCCTGGATTTATTAACGACATCCACATTTTCAATTAATTGGCACAATACTTCATAACACTGCTTTATTTGCATTGGATCATTTGCGTAGTGTAGAAACTCTGGAAATAGCCAAGCTGGTTTATCTAATTGTTGTATTTTTTTGTCGTCTAGAATCTGGATATCCGTTGTGTTTGGTTGTCCCAATAACAACATTTTACAAAGTGCATAGCTACATATTATCCATTCATCCAAATTATCAATGTTCATTTCTTTTTCCAAATATTGCTTAAATTTTTCTCGGCATTCCTCATTTTTTGCTTGAAGAAGAGGTATTATGTGAAAATGTTTTTCCTTAATTTCTCGGACGATTTTATCTCTTTCTTCTACACTGTCTGCTACACCTAAATCAGTTAGTAGAAAAGAAATATCATGAATTTCCATTCGCTTAATGTAAACGTGTGGAAAGGGTGGCATTTCTTCATCTTCAAAAACTATCGGGATGTCCTCATTTTGATGCCTTTTGGTCCACTCAATCGCTTTTTTTGGTCTATCAATAGATTTATCTATGATTAAGGTTGGCTTTTTGCCTATCTCCTTCGACAAGAAATAAGCAAGACCATGCCGAAGCGCAATTAGTGGCACGTTCTTTTCTCCAGCAAGCCATTTTCTTGTAAATTCCATTTCTTGAAGTTTCCTAGGTGATATTTTTTCTGCGTCCTCTTTTGCACGTTGCGGTATTGTTAACGTTTTGATTGGGGTTTGAATGTAGATATAAGAAATTACAAGTTTATCGCCTTTTATCGGAATGTTCGTGGGGCACTCAATCCCAAAAAGCTTAATCAGTTCTGTTGAAAGTAAAATCTGTTGTTTTGCTTGATCAATTTTCCCGTACCATGAGACAAAATTTGCGAAATCTTGGAACTCCTCAATTTCTTTAGGGAACATAAAAGGTTTTGTAAGTCTTGAAGATGCAACTTCCCATAATTCAAGTTCTCGGTTTTTGGATTCATCTAAAATTGTCCTTACTTCTTGTATCAATGCCCTAGGGTCTCGTCGAGGCGTTTTCTTAGCACCTAACATTTGAAAAATTCGCCAAATAAACTCTTCATTGAATGGGAATAAGTTATCAAATAGACTTTTGCACAGCCTATAGGAATCACATTTTATGCAATCTATTTTCCTAATGTGCTTTAGATAAGGTCTAATAAAGTCGATTACACTTTCTCTGGAATTCAAAAAAGTAGATTCTCCGGTTTCCGTTGTTAAACTATAATCATGAGATCTCTCTACAAAAGTTTCAGTTTCTAATTCACGAGAAGCTTGCTCAATTTCTTCCATGCCTCTCATTAAAGATTTTTTAACGGATTCTTCCATCGCTGGAATTACTCCAGCTACTAGATCTATATCCATCCTGGCAAGGTCGGAGAGAGCATTTAGAATAATTGTACGAGCTGCTCCTATACCCACTAAATCCTCAATGATGATTATTGGTCTTTCCTGCCTAAATTTCTCTGAAATGCTCTGTAGCAGATCTTCGATGCTTGGTAAGTTCAAAAAATCATTTATCTTCTTGTGAAATTCTAACTCAAAACGATCAATATCAAAATCCTTTATGCCCTTTTCTTCAAGAGTCTTTTCTATTCCAACTCGGTCAAAACCTTCGATTTCGAGTTCAGCTAGAGGACGAGTTGATGACTCTGCCATTTTAATTTGATATTTAAGCCATCTTACAATGTACTCTAATATATCGGTTTCAGCTTCTTTAAGTTTAATCCCAAATTCTTTTTCGCTAGGTGATCCAAACTTCTCGTTTACAACTTGGAAGAAGATTTGTTTGGCAACAGTTTCAGGGGTTTCCTTAAGTATTTGCCATTTCCCTTGATAACGTTTTTGATCAAATTCTTTTGCTCCACATGCTTCCAGAAGTATTCTAGCAACTTTGCCAGGCTCCACTTCACTCTTTGGTATATGAATTATCTTCCGCTTAATTTTACTTGCCTCCGCTTTTAGCTTGAAGTACCAACAGAACTCAGATTTACCTGTACCTGGATTGCCCTTTATTAGAAAAATTCTGCTTCCTTTAACACCCTTTGCTTCTATAATCTTATTATGAAGTTCATGTTCATCTATTTGATTAGATGATTCATCCATAAGTCTGATAGGATAATGTGTATCGAAAAAAAGGTCCGTGTCTCTCGCCCTTATCGCGCTTTCTTCGCGCATAACAAAGTTAAGCTTTTCATAAGAAATACAGTTATCAATGCTTTTCATTTAATAATCACCTCCCGTACATAACGGCCATCGTCAAACATATATTTCCGTGAAACATCATCTTGGGCTGCGGCCAATTGAATCTTTCCCATTTTTTCAAGAATTTGAAGCGCATGCATTATTGTGTTTGGTAATGTACCTTCGGTAGGCAAAAATTGTTTCAAAAATTTTAGAAATGGTTCCAGCTTAATGCGATTATGGAAACCTGTGTTAGCGTCATAAATTTTGAGAAGTTCAAGTACTAGTCGGGGATCTAAACCTATCATGTAGCTGCTACCTAATCGGGAGATGATTCCTAGATCACTAAAAAGAAGCAACCAATTTTCCGCTTTATTTTTGTTTACCAAGACTGTCCGCCCTGGAAGATTAGCATTTAGGAATGTTGCAAATTCCTGCGGTGTTTTGAAACTATTTCCATCATTCTCAAGACAAATATGAAGAGCCTGCTTGTAATCAATATTATAATCATTAGACTCTTCTAAGTTTGTAACGCTTCTAAGAATTTCTAGATTAAAGGGGAGTTTTATTTTCTTTTGTAAACCAAATAATGGGTTATGTCCTTCGTTAACTCTCTTGATAAACGATAAAAGCTCAAGGAAGGCTAGTACTTCACTTATTGTGGTTTCTTTTACCCTGGCACCACATTCTGGACACATGAAGTTATTCTGTATGGCATCATATGGGGCGTATTTCTTGAAACACTTGGAACATTTGAATATAGGTTCGTTCTTTGCTATCATCCTTATTATTTCGCCATAGCTTACTGCGTGCTCCTTTTGGCATATAAAATTATAAACGGCTTCTGCATCGCTAATTTTAACCCGAAGGTTAAACAAAGCACGCTCCATTAGGATAACGCCCGCAGTGCTACCCGTTGTTGTTTAATATAATCACATGAACACCTAAATTCTTTACTATAGACATTCTCCATTTTAGCTACAATCTTTTTTATGGCATAATCATTTTCGATCAAGGGCTTTAAATAGCTCATTGCGACTTTCTTAAAATCTCTTGTAGGGCTCTCTTCATAAGCTTCTGAGATTTTAATCAGCCAATCCCAAATAGGTTCGTTAACAGTCCTTTCATCGTAAACAAATAATTCATGGCTCCAACCAATGTTTTTATTTAGAATTTTCTGAAGTCTATAGGCGAGATCTTGTAGAAAAATGTTATACGTGTCTTTTAAAGGGAAATCCATGTCCTTTTTACTGCGTCGCAGAATAAAATTTTTGAAGATCTCTTCAAAATAATAAAAGTTGGCATTATGCACTAATGGTCGCAAAGACCGCCTGATTCGAAAGTTTTCTTGATCAACAACATATATGCATTTCTTTATTTCACCTACAGAAAGCTTATCTAAAAATAACGATGCTGTGAATCTTTGTGTACGCTCCAATTTTTCAGACGTAAACACAGCGATGCAGTCTTCGCTTAGATCCGGATAATACTTGGTATAGGAAGAATCTGGAAGTAGCGCTTGGCAAGGTTCGCCCCATTCTGGTATCGTTGAAAATTTTGATATTCCAAACTTCAGTAACAAGGGTAATGCCCTTAGCTGACCTGATGACGCAGATAAGCGAGGATCAATGATGACAGCTAAGCAAGTTTCAGGATGGAAACTAATTAAATTATTTGGTTTCATGTAAATTACAATCCTGGATTAACTTCTAATGAATTCCATATTTCGTCAAAAAATCTATCAGCTTCTTTAACGGTATCTATATTTGTTGTCGAAATCGCGACTTCGATATTTTTGCGTAAACTAGGCACAGTTACATTTGCAGAGCTTATTAATAATCTACTTTTATCAATGATAAACATTTTTGCGTGTAAATTTGCTACTGAGGATTGGATTCCTACCGATTTTTTGAAAATTGGATATAACGCATATTTAAAATTCTCCCATCCACTTTGTTTAATGTTTATTGTTCTAAAAATCTCTTCAATTAACTTTTTGTTAACCTCTTTAGAATCCTCTGCCCATCGCAAAATTACTTTCACCTGCACACCTTCATAAGCTTTTAATCCTAATATTCTTGCGAGTGCTTTAAGATCCTCTGAGTAGTAGGCAATCATACATTCCACAGAGTATTTTGCTTGATCAAGCATGTCTAAGATAGTTGAGTAAATATCGTCTCTTTTTCTGCCAAAGCCCTTTGTAGCATGGAATCTTATTTGATAATCTTTGTTTTGTTGAAGATTTGATAAATCTGTAATTTTTTCCATCAAATTTTTTATGATGTCATCCTTAAAAGACGGATAGGGGTATTTTTGCGTAAAAATTTCTAGGCATTTTTCGTAGATTTTTTTAAATTTTTTAATCTGAAGTAATTCCTTTTTTAGTTTTACAACACAAGGAAAACTAATTTTAACTCCATTTTCAGTAGAAACCGCCAGCTTCAAATTGCTATTTAAGTATTCCGCTGCTATAAATTCAAGTTTTTCCCCTTTTGGCAGCCACTCAGCATCATTAAGTACGTATTCAACAATAGAAACTAGTTCTCTAAGATTAAGCCATGGAAATCCAAATTGTTTTGATGCTATCGATATGATGGAAAGAACGCAGAATTGAAATTGACAGTCAGCGTCTGGGCGTGACTGTTCATCAAAAATATTATTGAATAAATCATTTCTTTTAATTTGGTCTAGATCTACTTCTACAGCATTTGTAAATGCTTCTTCATAGTTCAGCAATTCTTTATTTTCCATTAGTTCGATTCACCTAAAAGAACAATTCTTCCAAGACGCTTGTCTAATAAGCTAACTATATGATTTGGCGTTCGAGGAAGTAATAAGCATTCTTCACAAACATCAGGACAACATCTTTGTTTTAGTATCTCTGAAATCTGTTTAAATAAACGGGTTTCCATTAAGTCTTGTCGGCTTTTTAGATCTTCTTTTAGTTCCAAAAATGCTAAATGTGTTATTCCATTTCCTCCTTCAGCATTATCAAATAAGAAAAGATAGCAATAATCTTCGTAAATTGCCCATGCCGTCTCAATGTCATCTATATTACATGTCTGAAGTATGCAAACAGCTTTTTTTAAGGCATAAGAAATTGTTACGAGAGAGCTGACAAGCTTTTCAACAATGTTACCATTGTTCATAACGCCAATACATTCTTTAGCAATTCTCTCTTCAGCTATTTTCCTTTTAATAGCAAATGAAAGTATCTGCGTTTCGTAGCTAAAACCTACCGGCCCTAAAGGCTTCTTAACAGGGTTTCCTTTTCCATCGATATCATCAATAGTGGCAACGGATTCTTTAAAGTTAGGGCTTTGCCCTACATATTTCAACCTAAATTTTGGGACATAGCTTGCGACCTTATCAACATAGAAAAAAACATTTGCGATTAATGAGTGATTCATATTTATAAGCTCATCTTTAGTCAATTTCTGTTTTTCATGTGGCACATTGACACTTTTAGGCCTTAAATTTCTTATTATTTCAAGGGTCTCTCTCACTAATTCGTCACTCATTTTGGTTAACTCCTTTATACAATGACACTAAGGTGCTTGTAATCGGAGTAGTATTAACCAGATTATGTCTGGCCTTAGAATGCGCAATTGCTCCAAAAATCGGAAAAATCTTGGTCTCAACCAGCTTACTTTTGCACAAAGGGCAGTCATTTGTTTCCTCAGTAAATGGATGGAAAGCCAATTTACATTTGTTGTTGGGACACATTTTCGCTACAAGAATTTCCTTATCTATGGTCTTCACCTCAACGATGTCATACTCGATTCCTTGCTGCCTCATTAACGCTCCCCTCGCTACTTTACCATTGCTAGCAATAAAACCAGGAAACGCTTCTCTAAGCGCGTAATCTATTTCTTTTAACTCTAATGTTGTATGTTTGAAACGTTTACTTGCAAAAGCTACCGGAATTGACCGCATTATTCCACGATAATCTGCAAGTAATCTCGGTTGGCTCATGCAGAGACTTAAACAACTAAACTTATCCAAAAAATTCTGCAAGAGTTCCCCGGTATCTATTCCCCGCTCTTCCATCAGTCTATAGAGCTCTACATAAGACGAAACAAGATTTGATATCTTATCAACTACTTCTGGCAGGTGGTCATTGTATCCTTGAAATAGTTCTTGTAACATTTGCTTTAAGGAGGAAAAAGGAATTTTTGTTTCTTTCATGATTTCTGCCGCGAAATTAACAATTTCATCGTAATGACTTAAAAGATCCTCAAAAAGCAGCGAAAACTTTTTCGCCAAAATTTTCTGAAGAAAAATGATGTTTTTCTTACCTGTAAATGCGAAACGATCCCCAAATGGGAATATATCATAGTAATCTCTGTATTTTTCAGAAGCATTGTTTAAGAATTGCAAAGCTACAGAAACAAGATGTTGTTTTAATATGGAATCAGTAAATTGCGGTATTTTCAATAACTCTGATTTTCTGTTCAAATAGTCTTCGATCTTATTTAAGTAATGATTATCCACTGCGTGCTCATTTCTTATGATGGTTATTAACAATGACGGAAAAGAAATTGTTCTTCCTGTTCTTCCAGTTCTTTGAATGTAGTTGGTTTTTGTTGGCGGGATTCCTATCATACATGCGCAATTGAGACTGCCTATATCTATGCCTAGTTCCATGGTAGGCGTGCAACATATTACATTTACCGTTGGTGGTGTAGCTCTAAATCCTTCCTCTAGGCGACCACGCATGATGGCAGGAATACCTGAACGATGATTTGCGATAAATATTGAATCCTCGGTTTGATTCTTGAGTTGTTCTATTGCTAATGATAAAATTTCTTTTCCCCAGTGATCAAGTGCATACGGGACTTCTTTACGTATATTATTGAAATTTCCTCCTCTAAGATCAAGTTTATTGTCTGTTTCAATAATTTCAAATCTGCTACCTTTATTAAGAAATAGAGCTTGTCCACAATTTGGGCATTCTTCAAAGATTGTAGGATATCCGAGATAGCAATTTTCACAATAGGATAATTTAAGAGGGATTATGAAAGTGTATTTGTATTCCCATGCATCTGGAATTTTGACATACTCTCTTCCAGCGTCATCTTCTTCCCTCTCCAGAAGCCCGTTATTTACAAGTTTAGCAGTAACATTTTGAACAGTTTCTTGAAATTTCTTTTTATCAGCATCATAAATGCTGAAAAAGTACTTTCTAAGCCTACTTTGTAGTCTTCTACTTGTGATTGATTCTTCATATCCTACTTCAACCAGAACATAATGTGCGATAGCAATTTCCAATGGAATAGAAAAAACATCTTGAATATCCTTAAAAGAAAGGATACTAGAGGTAAAAAGACGATTATGTCTTCCTTTCGAAGCATTTGGCCCATAGATTTCTGAAAGTCTGTAGAGAAATTTAAAATACTGCGATTTCATAGGTTTTAGATCTTCGTCTTCTATATCAAAGGGTGTTCTATCGAAGTAAATTTCCTTAGCTCTATCTTTCAGTTTATCATGAAGACGTTTTATCGATAAGCCATTCCTAGGAGAATTCTCTAATATTATTTTGCAAGCTTCTGCGTGAAGAATAATAGAATAATCAAGTGAGCGTGTAAAAGTGGTTATAGCTTCTGCCTCACCTCTTGAGTCTGAAAATACTAACACTTTCCGGTGATATGCGTTCCTGGATAGGGCTGATAAAAGGAATGTTATGAATGTCTGATATGAAATAGATCCTGTCCCCATGATCTCTGCGTCAAGTCTTCGCCCACACTGACAAATTTTTACTTCATCTTCACTAAACAATTCCTTACGCAAAGGTTCTAATTTTTCGTTCCTTAAAATAAATGGTTCATGGCATCGTTTACAAAAGCGCAGTTCCAGCATCTGCCCATTGCATTTTGGACATATTTTTCTATAAGATAATAGCTTGTCGTTAGGGCACCAGTAGACATGTTCAATTGGTTTGAGAAAGTAATGATATTTATCAAAGAGAAAGTTTCCGGCTCTTCCCCAGTTTAACAGTGTAGCAACCAGCTCAGAAGCTTTCTCAGAGTCAGTTCCTGCTTTTTGTTTAACATAATTCACCAGTACTCGTTCGTGGACGAAATTGGAATCGCCAAAGACTGACAACAAATCGTTGACTTCTTGAACTTTGTTTTCAATAATAAAACCCCAACGTTCCAAAAATTCTGAGCTGTCGAGGAGCTCGGAGGCCTTGGTATCACTAAAACTATCTATGGAATATTTCCTTATTGTGTCAAAAAGGTTTTTTCCTTCATTATTTAGCTCAACTGTATCATTAAGGATTTTAATTAGGCCGAGTTTCTCGCATGTTTGCAGTGCATTTAGTCTTTCAATTTGATCAGCCCCTATTCCATTAATTTTTAAATACTCAATTATGTCTTGAACAGTCTTTGAAAAGTTTTCAGCTGTAAAAAGCACTGCTAGAATTACATTGAATTTACAAGGTTTTATGTCGTAACTTGCTTGCGTCGTGGCTACTGGTTGGCGGATTCTTTCTTTGAAGTATACATGATTTATTTCACTTTTTTCTTTTATTAGAAGACGTGATGCAAAGTCTTCTGGATTTGTAATAGTTGCAGATGATAATATGAAGATCGGTTTAGATAATTCATAAAAGTGTTTCAACCTTTGGATAAACATAGAGAGGCTTGCGGCGCTAGCTCCAGACCAGACATGTGCTTCATCAAATACTATATATTTAACCTTGCGCTGTTCAGGAGAAGCTATTAGGAAATCCTTATTATAGGGGGACAGAAGTGCAAATTCTAGAGCTTCGGGATTTGTTATTAATATGTCGGCGCCATTTTCTCTTATGTCTTTTCTAGTTACGTGAATCCATGGAAATGTGCAACCTTCTTCACAAACTAATGAGTGTCTCTTCCAAATTAGCTTTTTCTTGTGTTTTGGGCATTCGAGTCCTCTTACGCTTTGTCCATCTACTATTTTTGCCCATGTGCCAACATCATCTTCGCTTTCTCCTATAGGAGTATTCGGAGTATCCCCATCCCATATGCCTATTGTGACGGGTGAAACCTTGCCGTTTCTAAGCCTGCTGTTTATTTCTTGCAGATATTTAATCATTCGATTAAGTTGATCGGCTTCTAATGTTTTCATTGGATAAATTATTATGGCTTTTAAACTGTTGTCTCGATCGGAAATTTTATTTTTAACGCAAAAATCCAAAATCGGTATCAAAAAGCATTCAGTCTTACCGGTAGCGGTAGGAGCGGTAATAATTGTATCCTTGCGTTCATTGTTCGAAATTGCTAGCGATTTTATTGCGTATCCCTGGTGGAAATAGGGTCGTTTATGCGCGTTGCCATTAAAAATGATTTCAGCGACAGCGTCTTTAACTATTGGGTGTATATCATGTTTTTGAGATAAAGTCTCCCAATCTTCTTCCCATAACATTGGCGGTAAAATTTTTTCGATAAATGGCCCATGAATTTGAATTATATCGTTCAAAAATTCTTCAGTGTTCTTGAAGTATTTTGCATCGAAAAGCTTTGTTAAAGAAGTATTCCAGACAAATATCTCCTTTAAACGTTCTAACGTACGATTCATCAAAGCAGACGGCGGGATCAAAATTTATGCCCCAATATCCTAAATACACTATAATCTTTTGGTTTTCCCACAATAATAAAAGTTACTAATTTCTAATCAGTTTGCATGCAACATTTCGAGGCCAATCACCTAAAGGGGTTATAGTCGTAGAGAAAATCTATTATATAAAAAGAAGTAAAATAAATTAAGTTCCCACGTGAAGAATATGGTGAATATGGTTCTCAAATCACGCTTCAGAAAAAATGTTGACAATGGCTTTCGCAATATACAACTTAAACCTCGAATAGCTGTTGTCACTGCATGTGGTAGGGGAAAGGATAGCGCACCTTCGCCTGCATGGAAACTTTATAAATCCTCAAGGATAAAAATGCTTTATCGCAATTCTAAGAACTATGATTTATATATATTAACCGCTAAATATGGATTAATTAAAGCTAATGAAATTATTGAACCATACAATGAAATAATGAATAAGGAAAAAGCGGAAAAGTTTGCTGTAGAAGTGGCAAAAAAATTAAACTCTTATGATTACGTAGTTTATTATAAATGTGGGGCCAACCAAAATTATTTAGAATGTATAAAAAAGGCATGCGATATATCAAAAAAGACACTAATAACCTGTGGTTTCAATATGGTTGGAGGAATCAATGATGTCCCATTACTCGTAGATTACTTGTTAAATGGTGAAATAGAAAAAATTAAACAAATTGAACATGCATCTTTTTACAATTTTTACTAAAACGCGTTTTTAGCAGCACTTCATTTTTTGGGAAAAAACAATCATATATGTAATGAGTTAAATAATTACTCTTTACTAAAAGTTTTAATGACGCAACAATCCTCAATTTTCACGATGACATGAGAACTTATAAATTACAAATGTTACAGTTTATGTTAGAAGGCTCAGAGCACCCATGGTAAGGAATAAACTAAATGAGTTATCAGGTAAGGATTGGATAAAATTCACGAAATCGTGGACTATCTATAATTCTAACGGCGAAAAAATTAGTGATTACAATAAACCAGAAAATAGAAAAGTGTCAGAAAAAAGTTGGTTCATTCACGTTCCCCCTCCAAGAGATAACGATAAAATCAAGCATCCTGCAAGTTTTCCGGAATCTTTGGTAAAGGAGTTTATAGAATTTTTTACAAAAAAAGGTGAATGGGTTTTAGATCCATTTTTGGGTAGTGGTTCAACGCTAATTGCGGCCTATAAAAGTGGCAGAAATGGTATAGGAATCGAATTATCTGAATATTGGGCAAATATCGCGAGAATGCGACTAGAGAACGTAAAGAACCAAACTAAGATTGACAAATTTATTGGCGAAGAAGAAATAAAGCATGTAATAGTTGTAGGGGATTCTAGAGAGCTAGATAAGATATGGAAAGAACATGGATTTCCAAAAGTTAAATATGTCATCACCTCTCCTCCGTATTGGAATCAGTTAAAGAGGAATTATATTCGTCAAAAAAAGAGGAAAGAAGAAAAACTGCCCACTTTATATTCTAGTGACCCCAAGGATTTAGGGAATATCGATGACTATGGACAGTTTTTAGTTGAGCAAAAACTTGTATTTGACAAAGTTTATGATGTTGTAGAAGACGGAGGCTACTTAACGGTGATAACAAATAACATCTATGCTGATGGAAGGCTTTACCCTCTAGCGTTTGACACGTTAACATTGTTAAGCGAGAAGTGGGTTCCTAAAGATGAAAAATTATGGCTACAAGACGATAAGCTTCTTATTCCTCTAGGAGTTTACACAAGTTATATTGGTAATAGACATCACCAGTATTGCCTTATCTTCAAAAAAGAAGAGAAAAAGCTGGAACAACAAAAGAGGTTTTTTAAACAAACAATTGAGAAGCTTTATAGTAGGTCAAACTTATGAGCCTTAGTCATGATGAATTGGCGGAATTTTTGTCTAGAGCTATACTGCGTAATTATAGGGAGCTATTCGGCAATGTATTTATTTCTAGTGTTTCAATGGATTTTCCGAAACCAGACTTTATTTATGTTCCCTACGAAATGAGAAGGATAAATGTTAGAGAAATAGAAACACGGCTAGGACAGATAACTTTGACAGGAGAACAGTTGTCTCTACCGGTATCCTTTGAAGTAAAAACACCTTATGTTTACAAGCATGAGTATATTACTGGAATAGGCCAAGCAATAAGTTATAATTCGATTTTTCCACTCTCCTATCTGGTAATCCCTAATGCTAACATGGAAGGCTTTGAAGTTTCTGAATTTGTGAGAAGTATAGTTGAAACAAATGACTTAAAAATCGGGATATTTGAATATACCATGGGAAATCCAGAGGAAATAAGATTAGTTAAAGAAGCTTCTTTAGTTAGAACTCAAGCAAGGCAAATTATAGAATCAGTAAGAGGTATTAGAAGGTCCTATTCTTACTGGAGAGAAACCACACCTGAGGAAGTTTTTGACGCTTTAAAAATTTCACAGGAATTAGAAGAGCTCCAAGATCACGACGTACTACGCCTAGTTTTAACAAGGCTATGGGATGATGTATTGTCAAGAAGATTCCCAAGAACTACTAGGGTGACTTCTTTCCTGCTTAACTACAAATTATTCTTGATCCAGAATGCCTTGCTTGATGCTAATGGAAGACTTACAGTTATAGGCAGACATGCACTTACACTAGGAGAACGTTTTGGAAGGGAAAGTGAAACATTCAAAGAAGTAATTACTTATATTTTGCTAAAATATGGCGGACATTACGTTCTATTATCTAAAATATATGAAGTACAAAGTCAAATGGGTGAAGAACACCTTTCTTCATGGGATGCGTGGGCCAATGAAGTTATTAGAAAATTAACAGAACAAGATTACTATATATCACGAGATGACTTCAGAACAGACCTACCAAGAATGCTTTTTGCATATGAAAGATACTTCTGTGGTATAACGGAAAGAAATTTTATTGAAGGCAAAGGAATCTCAATAAATTACCCAAAAATCGTTGCAATATTAGATAAAGGATCAAGATTATTTTCCGCAATAGAATCCACCTTATCGTTCTAACCTACTCTCTGGCAGAGAGATTTCCTGAATCCATCTTTTATCATTCCACAGCGTTATATGTAAGCGTCGATCTTCTTGTATCTACTAGGATATGCGCCTAACCTTACTAATTGGGTATCCGCATATCTTAGAAGTGGGGCCCATACGCTGTTTTTAAGTCTCTCGAAAACAAATTCTCGAAACGTACCTTCTTTAATGCTTTCTCTTATTCGCCAGATTTCTGTCTGATAAACATACACATTATGTATGGCTCGAAGGAGTCTTGCATGTGATGATCGATCTTGAAACGCAGATAAAGAATATTGACGACAAGCAGGGCAGGCGCATTCTAATAGCTTCTTTTTCTCCTCCTCACTTAGAGTTTTACGTTTTTTCCTCTTTGAAATAAACCTATCAGATACTCCAGGAAGCTGGATAACACCATACCCGGCCTTTTGAACCCAACCAACATAATCAAAGCTGTCCGCACCGCAAAAAGTTATTAGATAAGCCATAGTTCCCCCAGCTCCAAATACGTGCAAGAAAGTCTCCGGTAATTTTTGACGAATATAGATCAAAGTGTCTATAACTCTTCTTTTTCCTCCGACTCTGCCAGATCCCTTTGATGTCATCAAAAGAGGCACTAGGCTTCCAACACCTACGGCTGGCGGATCATGGCCTAAGATGTCTCCGACTTTTCTTAGCGCATAATCAAGCATTTTTTTGTCATATCCATGGATGACGGGTAATATGCTCAACTTATCGTTTATAGCTAGAACTTCCTCTAAGTTTTTGAGAGTTCTATCGATTTTGGTTCTGTTCGATTCTCTACTTGCTTGAGGGTTTAACGGAAAATCTAGTTGAACTGCGATATCACATTCTAGTTCTCGTTGAAGAGAATACACCTGCTTTACTGTCAATTTAGTTTCGCGTTTTGTTGTTTGAAATCCCCCGCTGTCGCATTTAAAGCACATTTTAGTTGCCAAGTCTCTGATAAGTCTCCTCCTCTCACCGTTTTTATCTTGGGAAAGTAAGTCATAAGCATTAGCAAGGAAACATTCCGCGTTGTTCACTGAAAGAACAGTATGCTGGAAATCATATCTTTCTATGACAGATAAACCAAACCATATTGTGGGAGTTGATATCTCTCTTCTCCATGTTTTCAAAGACCCTGTTCTAGCAAAACCATCCTGTTTATATTTGGTGAAGTAAAGTTGTATCCGACTGCCCATTACCCAACCCGTAGCAAATTTCAAAGTCTGAATGTTAAACTTACAAATGATTCAAATGCTCAACTTAATATATTTATTGCTATGATGGAGAGTTTGATGAAAAATGCGAAACGTAAAAAATTGTAAGAGGGAAATTAAATTAACGCGTAATGAAACCTGTGGCGTCACTTATATGAAACAATTGCTTTGCAATCTAGGTCAAAAGTTGGGTTTTTATGTTGACATTGAAGAAAAACCAGAATCGGAGCTTGGAGCGCTGGGCATTCGTCACGATGTCCTATGGTACGTAGACCCTCCTAATTGGTATAGAAAACTACTCGAAATTGTGTCGCAACGAAAGGATTTAGAACCAGAATATCTGGAACTTATAAATGAAAGGAAAAAGTTGGACAGATTTCTGCAAGTTGCATTTGAGATAGAGGCTACAGACTTAACTACGAAAGCGATGAAAGGGGATAAATCTAATCTGTCAAAATTGCCTTACGGGATAATTGTAGTTAAACGCGGTAAAGAAGATAAAAACGTTGAACCAATAAGGCACAGATTTGAAAAGGCTCTATTGGAATTCAGGAAGTTACATGGACCAAATAACGTTCTTATCGTTTCCTTTGAAGATATAGAAAAATTATCTGAAGCGATGAATAGCTAAAAGGAATTTGTTAAGAATATTCTAGGTATGCAGATATTTTGGGATTATGCTTAAAAGAGAGATGCTTATAACAGTGGCTCCGAGTGTTCCTGTAATTCTTTCGTAAACCATTAATGGCAAGATTCCTGTGAATATTTGCCATGGAAGCCCAAGCAAGTGAACTGCAAGTATCATCATCATTCCCTGTTCACTCATTGTTGAGATGTATGTATAAATAGGAATTTTTACATGCAAAGGTGTCATTTTCCTAATTGTGCCAAATATTGCTAGTATTATAGCCACCGAATGTGGCACCACGAAGTAGGGGAAGGGATAATTTTTGATAATGTAAGCTGATATGGCAAACGCTAGGAAAAGTGAGGTTAATAACGTGCCTATTTTTCTCTTATGATAAGTTAAACTTCCGAAAGTTGCTCCCACTATTGGAAGCAAAATTGTGTATGGTCCAAACATGGCTTGTGATGGGACAACATAAAATGCGATAATTCCGCCAAAAAGAGATGCAAAAAAAGCCTCGGATGGAGATAGCAAAATTGCCATTACAGGCGTTATTATAAGATTTAGTGCGAGGAAGCTTGGCGCTCCTATAAACATGCTTATAGGGATAATGCTTGTAATCACGTAGAGAGATGCAAACACACCTATCCTTGAAGTTCTAAGAGCCTTATTGGGAAAATTATCTTTTGTCATTCTCTTTTTACCTTCCCAGCCAGCAGATCTTCATATACACGTCTCATGTGGTAAACAGCCGCTATTGTTTCCTCGGATAAACCGCAGCCGCAAGCACCACATTTTGGGCAAATAATCCACCCGCATTTCAGACAAATCTTTGAATTTGAAGAGTCAAAACGCTCTCCACATTTAAAACAGTATACATGCGGGTTGACTAAAAACTGCAAAAAGTTCTCGATAAGCCTAGAAAGCGGTATATGCTTTTGATCAGCAACAGTCTTCGCTCTGCTTAGAATTGTTCCATCCAAGGTTATTGTAAGCTTAACCCTCGTATTCATACGTGTCACACCTTATTTATACGTAGTCATTCGTATATAAAAGTTATCAACATACACTTCTCAAAATTAAAATGTTAAACTCTACACATAATACCCGTGAAACTGGAAGGTGTCAGCATTGGGAGAGAATGCTGCTAAACTAGATCCATTTCAGAGCAAGATTTTGAGAAAGTTAGACGATCTTCAAGCATCTCTTGATCATGGTTTTTGGGATTCAGTTGTAAAAGAAAGTTTCAATACAATCTTGCTTTGCCTTGAATGTTTAGTGATGGACCATGCTGGGCCAAAGATCTTGGAGCAGCTTAGGCGAGAATCAAAGATTTACCTCGAGCCTCTTATTAACACACTTAGAGACAAAGGGATTGAAATCAGTAGTCAAAATGAAATAGAGAAGTTGCGCTACTTTAGAAACAAGATAGAACATGAACATGAAGAGGCAGAAAAACGTGATGCGGAATGGGCATATGAGATCACCAAAAGCTTTGTTTCCCAATACTACCCTGAAATAATTTCTGCTTTAAAAGAAAGAAAAATGGGGCGAAAGATTTCAAGAATTTCTAAGGAAGAAAAAGTTACAGGAGTGAAGGTGGCGGATGAAGTTTGGATTGCGTGTGCCCTTCTTCACAAAGAGAATCTCGACAAGGAAGATTTTAGTGTCGGTGAGATTCTTGAAAAAATTAGGCAAGAGAATATCTTTGGTAAAGTGAGACCTGGAATTTATGTTCACTTGAATTTGCATTGCGTGGCAAATAAAGCTCCTAATCCAGCAAAATACCGA
>DTPJ01000232.1 GCA_011334435.1 Candidatus Poribacteria bacterium
CAAGTGCAATCGTGCCAGATTTAAATAAATGGATACACTATGGTGCGGTCTATGACAGTGCTACGAAAAAATTGACTGTCTACGTCAACGGAGAAGCCAAAGGTGAAAGTGCCAGAGATGGCAAACCAACGGCAAATAGCGATCCCGTTACTATTGGTGCTTGGGGGACAGGCAGTTATTTTGTAGGCACAATAGATGATGTCGGAATATTTAATGTGGCGTTATCAGCAGCGGATATTAAAACTATTGCAGATAAAGGGCTAAAATCTGCATTAAATCTTGATGCTACAACAGCGGTTAGCCCGTCAGCTAAACTTTTCGCTACTTGGGGCGAATTAAAGCGATAGTTTTTGCTGAAAGCTATTTTTTAAAATGTATATTCTTCAAAAATAAGAAAAAATATCTAAAAATAGCCCCCTAATCCATTAAAAGATTAGGATCTAGGGGGTTCTTCTTAAAAAGCCTCTGTTATAAATCCATCTATATTTCATTCATATTATTGCTTCATTCGAGTCATAAGTTCATACCAAAATGGAAATTTCTCAATTAGATTATCGGGCAGATAGATTTTTCTATAAACTTGCATTATGTAAACCTTCTATGTTAAAATATCGCACAAACAAAGATCATTTTCACTATAAAATGAGAGGCAATGCAAGTGACAGATAATAAAATAAGACTTCCAGTCATAATAATATCCGCTATCATCACATTCGCAGAAAACTATGCAGTGTCAAGCACATGGAACGGATTTTCGTTAAATTCGCTCTTCATAAACGCTGTTTTTATGGTCTTTCTGCTCAGTCTGCTAAATTTGCTATTAAAGAAGATTAGCCATAAAGCTGTATTGCGTCCATCGGAATTGTTAGTTATATATATGATGATAGTTGTTGCAACTGGTTCTGCGGGACATGACACACTTGAAATGCTTAATCAAACCATCGGTCATCCATTTTGGTTTGCCACTCCAGAAAATGAATGGGAAGACCTGTTTTTACGTGACCTGCCGAAATGGCTGACAGTGCAGGATAGAAATGTATTAGAAGGCTTCTATACCTATAATGAAAGTTTCTTTGATCCAATTGTGTTTAAAACATGGTTAAAACCGATATTATTTTGGTCTGCCTTCTTGATTGTCCTTTATTTTTGTATGATCTGTATAAACCTGATCTTACGCAAACAATGGACTGAAAACGAAAAACTTTCTTTTCCAGTTGCACAAGTCCCGTTAGGCATAATCAATCCTAAACTATCACTTGCAAAAAGCAGGATATATTGGTATGGGTTCGGTGTGACAGTCCTTTTAAGCCTTATTAATGGATTGCATAGGCTTTATCCCGTAGTCCCAGGGATAACCTATGGAAAATTTGATCTGACCGTGTATTTTACCGAGAAGCCTTGGGATGCAATGGATGTCACATATATTGAATTTCTGCCTTTTATATTAGGATTGGCATATTTTATTCCAGTATCGCTTTCGTTTTCAACGTGGTTTTTCTATTGGTTTTGGAAGATGGAGATGGTATTGGGCAGTGCGATAGGTTTCCATTATTTGCCATGGTTTCCCGGATATTGGACACAAGGCATGGGAGCGATTACTGTTTTATTTATCCTTTTTATCTTTTGGTCAAAAAGACATCTTTGGAACGTTATAAAGACCGTTTTTCATTCTAAAACAGGCGGTTATGAAGGCGAATCAGGTCAATATACGTTTGCTATTATCGGTTTGTTATTAGGAATGACTTTTCTTATCATGTTTTGTTATTACGCTGGCATGGCGATATGGGTAGCGATAATCTTCTTATCCGGTTTTTTTGTCGTATCTATACTTGTCACTCGCGCCCGTGCTGAATTAGGTCCTCCTACACATGATTTCCCATTTACTCCATCATCATTTATAGCAAATATGATCGGGACAAAACGGCTTGATGCATCAAGTCTAACACAATTAGCGTTGTTTAAGTTTATTGACTATGGACACAGAAGCAATCCTATGCCACACATATTGGAGAGCTTCTATATGAAAGAAAAACTTCAAGTCGGACAGTTAGGAATATTTATCTTTGCCATGATAACCGCAATAATAGGGGGAACGCTTACTGGAATGGTCGGTAATCTTCAACGGTGCTATGTTTCAATCGGGCAAACGTGGGTCGGTGATTGGGCATTTCCTGAATTAGCAAATTGGCTAAGATACCCATCAGGAATTAGCTATTTATATATAATATATTATGTCGCAGGTATTATAGTTACATCTATTCTTGTTGTTCTAAGCAGATTTTTTGTGTGGTGGCCCTTCCATCCACTTGGATATATTTTAGGTGGAGAGTGGATGCTAAGATATCTATGGTTTTCTATATTCCTTGCTTGGCTGATAAAATGGCTTGTCCTTAAATTTGGCGGGTTAAAAGCCTATCGTAAATCTATCCCAATTTTCGTCGGAATAACAGTTGGTGACGCATTAATGCTTGCTTTATGGAAAATATACGGCAATGCTTTTAATAAATGGACTCTTGATTTCGTTTATTGGTAGGAGCGTAAAATGAAATATGATGAATTGGAAAAGCATCGGATCAAAGAAATAAAAAAAGCAATAGTCAGAAGCAGATATATTAGGACAATAGGTCGCAATGCGAGAATAAGATACCACGGCGATGGTCCTGATAGCCCAGTTCGCATTATTATCACCGATCAAAAAGCTATCGGTTGGGGATTATCATGGATTCCTGATGATAAAATGCCAAACCTTATAGGTCAAAAAGTTAGCGACCTCTTTGATCCAGAGATCGGAGTGATTAAAGAAGAAGCAATGCCGATTGATTTTGCTTTACATGACCTTGCTGGCGTTATCTTGGATATGCCAGTGTATAAAATGCTTGGGGGAAAGGGGTGTCCCGTTGTTAAATCTTATGATGGGGCAATTTATATGGATGATCTAACCCCTGAGGAATCGCCCAAAGGTGTTAATGCAGTTATTCAAAGCTGTCGTGACGATTACAATATGGGTTATCGTGACTTCAAAGTAAAAATCGGAAGAGGATTTCAATGGATGGACTTGCCGAAAGGAATTCAGAAGGATATTGACATCGTTAGAGCGATACATTACAGTTTCCCTGATTGCAAAATACTTGTTGATGCAAACGATGGTTACACTTGTGAAGATATGATCAGGTTTATGGATGCAGTGGCGGAATGCAATATTTTCTGGATAGAGGAGCCTTTTCGTGAGAATAGAGAAAATCTGATAAAGTTAAAAGAATTCTTAGCCAAAAGAAGCTCAAAAACTCTTATCGCAGATGGCGAAGGTGGATGGAATATAGATTTTTTGCTTGATCTTGGCAAAGACAAGTTAATAGATGTGCTTCAAATGGATATAGCGGGATATGGATTTACCAATTGGCGGAAAATTATGCCTGATCTTATTTCCGCAGGTATCTTCGCATCTCCGCATACATGGGGAGACCCATTGAAAGTGATTTATACTGCCCATCTGTCAGCAGGACTTGGCAATATTCCTATTATTGAGGGCATACCATCAATAACTTATGACGCTGATCTAATGCTTTATAAGTTGCAAGATGGAAAGCTATATATTCCCGAGAATTCTCCGGGTTTTGGTATGAGGATCAAAGAATCATTATTGGAGGACTAATGATGACATATAAAGAAAGATTTCTTAGAACTATGCGTTATCAATCAGTAGATCGTGTGCCTTTTCACGGTGCAGGAGCCTGGCCCGAAACCATAGATCGCTGGAAAAAAGAGGGCTTTGACCCAAGCAAACATTATTTTAATACCGACAGATGGGACTGGTATGGTGGTTGGTTTTTCCCTAATCCGCCTTTTGAACGAAAAGTGGTTGAAGAAGATGAAAATACAATATCTTACATCAATCACGAAGGTATATTGATGCGTGAATTGAAAAATTATCCCCATTCCTCTATGCCAAAATTTGTCAGATTCCCCGTTGAGACCCGAGAGGATTTCAGAAAATTCTGGAAAGAACGAATGCAACCAAATATGGAAGCCAGAATTGGGCAAAATTGGAGAGAAAAGCTTTCTGCATATAAAAATCGCGATTTCCCACTGATCATCATCTCCGATCGCTGGGGCGGATTTTTTGGACCTCTCAGAAATATGACTGGTGTTGAGCGACTGTGTATGCTTTTTTACGATGATCCTGCCTTCGTTGAAGAGATGATGGACGCTAACGCCGGTTTTATTATCGCGATGATGGATAAAATTTTAGAATGCACAGATATTGATGTATATGGATTTTGGGAAGATATGGCTTTCAAGAGCGGTCCCTTGATAGGACCTGAACTCGCTAGGAAATTTATGTTGCCAAGATACCGCAGAGTTGTGGATTTCCTTAAAAGCAAGGGCGTTGAGTTTATAACACTTGATAGCGATGGCGATATATCAAAGTTAATTCCGATATGGTTAGATGCTGGAATAAATATTTTATACCCATTTGAGGTTCAAGCTGGAATGGACGTCCTGAAAGTCCGCAAAGAGTATGGACGCGATCTACGTATGTGGGGCGGAGTTGATAAAAGAGCGTTAGCTTGGGGACCTAAAGCTATTGATGAGGAATTGGCAAGAGTTGCCCTGCTTGTCCGAGATGGCGGTTATATCCCATATCCAGATCATAGCTTACCGCCTGATGTGTCATTCGCAAATTATTGTTATTATATGGAAAAAGTTCAGACTATACTTTAATATTTATCATGGGTTCAAAACGCGTTTGGAAAATAGCCTCTGCTTCTGTGAATGGAGTTAGCCACGAAAAATTAGGGCGACCCTGTCAAGATTCGCATGCTTGGAGGGTGATACATGGGAAAATCTTAATTGCAGGTGTAGCTGATGGTGCAGGATCAGCTTTGTTCGGTGAGGTAGGATCAGAATTAGCTGTCCAAACTGCGGTAGAGAGGTTAAATGAGTTAGCAGATAAATCAAAATTTGACGATGACTCATATTTACAAGAAATCTTATTTGACGCTGTAAAATCAGCAAGAAAAGCTATTGAAGACAAAGCACAATCAGAAAATATAACTATAAGAAATTTTGCAACTACTTTAATCTTACTTATAGCTACTGACAATCTGGTTTCCGCGATCCAAATTGGCGATAGTGCTGTTATAGTGAAAGGCAATGACGTTATCTCTACGCTTACAAAACCAAGTTATAGCGAATTTATCAATGAAACTGAATTCCTTACATCGCCTTCTGCTTTTGATAATATACAAATAGAGATAAAGCGTTGTCCGATAACGCATATAGCGATTATATCTGATGGGCTTCAAATGCTCGCATTGAATTTGCCCGACTATACACCTTTTGAAGGCTTTTTTTTGCCATTATTTGAATTTTTGGAGAATGTAGAAAATGAGGAATTAGCAAATAGACAATTAGAGGCTTTTTTGCGTTCGCCTCGTGTTACTGAACGGACTGATGACGACTTGACCTTATTTTTGGCAATGATAACTTGATGAGCGTCTATCGCCTCGTCGGATGAGTAAAAATTCTCGCTGAGATTATAATGAATTGCTTGATTCATGTGAACATGTTGTGAAAAAACGTAATCGGCAGACTCTTTTATCTGCAAGATGTTATTTGACATTTAACTTGCAACTTAGATGTATTTGAAAGTATAATTCCGATAGGAGGTGTTTATATGGCAGTACAAATTTTTACAGCAGTTCTTCACAAAGAAGAAGATATATACGTCGCAGAATGCCCCGAAGTTGGAACAGTCAGTCAGGGTTATACGATTGAGGAAGCTATCGCCAATCTCAAGGAGGCAACAGAGTTATATTTGGAAGAATTTCCTTTGCCCAAAATCAATAGACCATTAGTAACAATTTTTGAGGTGGCTGTCCATGCCTAAACTGATTCGGGTATCAGGACAAGAAACCGTCAGAACTTTGGAAAGATTGGGTTTCGTGCAGGTGCGACAACACGGTAGCCATGTTGTGCTTAAGAAACAAACACCTAAAGGTGATATAGGCTGTGTTGTGCCATTACATCGTGAATTAGCAATTGGAACTCTACGTGGCATTCTTAAACAGGCTGAAGTTACGCCTGATGAGTTTATGGAGAACCTATGCACCTGATTACCAAACGTCAAATAATACAGGTTTTGCGGCTGCGTTTCTATAGAACCTTGTGATTATTGTTATATAACGGTCTCTGGTCTTTAAAAAAGAATGGGAGGCGAAAATGAAAAATCTAAATCTATTTATCGTGGTTTTAATTGTTACCGCTATTTTTGCGACTTCCTGTTTTGCAATTGAAGTAGAAGCAATCCTCGGTCTATGGCTTTTTGACGAGAATAAAGGCAACATAGTGAGCGATTCCTCCATAAATGGTAGAAACGGGACGATTAAAGGCGATCTTAAATGGGTGAAAGGCAAATTTGATAGTGCTTTACAATTTCCCGGACAATCTGGAAATTATGTTATGATACCTCACGATGATGGATTAAACGTTAAAACCTTTTCTGTGACCGCATGGGTTAATTTGGTGAATAAAGGTGCTTATCAGGCATTAGTAGAAAAAAGTGAAGTGGCTGGAGATGTCAGAAACTTCTACTTGGCGGTTACTCCTGAAGGTCAGCTTTATGGTGGAGCAAAGGACAAAGGTGGGTGGAATAGCATCATTGCCGATAAAATAACTGATGAGCAATGGCATCATGCCGCGGTGACATACGATATGAAAAAAATATTGGTCTACTTAGATGGAAAGCCATTTTCAAAAGTAGCAATAGGTGCAGAAGGCGGTATTGAACCACTCCAAAACAAAGGACCCATAGTCATTGGAACGACAAATGAAGCAGGAAACGAACCTGCCCAGGGGATAATTGATGAAGTCGGCGTTTTTAACAGGGGTCTGACCGAAACGGAAGTCAAAGCGATAATGCAAAAAGGTCTAAAAAGCTCTGCCCTTGCTGTAAATTCCGTAAAAAAACTCACCATAACATGGGGCAATATCAAAATATTCTAAAATGAAACCTCACCACATTGTCACAGTCCGCTCTATAATCTTAGGGTTGGTTATTATACCTGTGAACGCCGTTTGGCTTATTTTAATGGAAGAATTCAGATACTCAGGTCATCCTACGACCGCCTCGCTATTCTTCAACGTTATATTTTGGATATTGTTATTAATGATCTTAAATATAGCGTTGAAACGTATTTCCCCGAAAAACGCATTAAAACAAGGCGAATTGCTCACAGTTTATATAATGCTTGCGATAGCATCTTCCATATCTGGACATGATGCCTTGATAAGTCTGCCAAGTGCTTTGGGGCATGCCTTTTGGTTTGCTACGCCTGAAAATGAATGGAAAGAGCTATTTTGGCAATATATACCTTCATGGCTTGCTGTTGACGATATTTCCGTTCTAAGAGACTATTATCAGGGAGAATCTAACCTTTATCATTCAAATTATGTTACAAAATGGCTTGTCCCTATCTTATGGTGGAGTTTATTCTATTTTGTTATCCTTTATGTCATGCTTTGTATCAATGTCATCTTCCGAAAACAATGGACGGAAGTTGAGAAGCTAAGCTACCCTATAATCCAATTGCCTTTGGAGATGACTAATAGCGATAAGGGAAGATTATTTAAAAATCGTCTGATGTGGATCGCTTTTTCTATCGCATCATTGATTGATTTAGCCAATGGGTTGCATTACATAATTCCATCAGTTCCAGAGATCAAGGTCAAACAATTTGATATTAGCTATCTTTTTAATGAAAAACCTTGGAATGCGATAGGTTGGACGCCTATATCTTTTTATCCTTTTGCGATTGGATTATGCTTTTTTGCTCCGCTTGATCTTTTATTCTCTGCGTGGGTTTTTTATCTCTTTGGAAAGGCTCAGCGGATATTAGGATCGGTTATCGGAATACAAAAAATTCAAGGATTCCCCTACTACGATCAGCAGGTTTTTGGTGCCGCTTTTGGCATATTTGTCGTGATATTATGGACAAATCGTAAGCATTTATGGCAAGCTATAAAGATTAGTCTGAGAATATCAAAAATTGATGACTCAAAAGAGCCTATAAGATACAGATCAGCTATTTTAGGCATTATTTTTGGGATATTATTTATACTTTTGTTTTGCATTCGTGCTGGAATGTCCGCTTGGGTTGTTCCAATCTACTTTTTTATCTATTACATGCTTTGGACAACTATTACAAGGATCAGGGCACAATTAGGTTCTCCTGTCCATGATTTCTGGTCTTATACATCAGGTCAAACTTTTGGACATCCAGATATGATGATGGTATCTTTCTTTGGCACTCGCAGGCTCGGCAATGGGACTTTGACTATGTTCTCTTTCTTTTGGTGGTTTAACAAAGGATTTAGAGGACATCCAGCACCCCATCAACTTGAAGGATTTAAAATTGCCGAACAAAGCAATATGGAAAATAAAAGAACATTTGTGGCAATAGTTGTCGCCACTATCGCAGGAATAATCGCCTGTTTATGGACTGTCTTGCATTATTCTTATAAGTATGGGGCGCCAGGAGTCCATTATTACGGAGGTGTATATTTCAATAGCTATCTATCAAGATGGTTGACACATCCTGAATCAACTGATTATCCTTCTATAATCGCTATGGTTATAGGGTTATTGTTTACTGCCTTCTTATCAATTATGAGAATGCGATTTATCGGTTGGCAACTTCATCCCGTTGGATATGCCTTGTCTGGTAGTTGGACGATGAATTTAGTCTGGTTTGTGTTTTTTATTTCATGGGTCACTAAGTTTGCCATTCTCAAATACGGCGGATTAAAGGCTTTTAGAAATGCAACCCCGTTCTTTTTAGGACTAATATTGGGTGAATTCGTTGTTGGCAGTTTATGGACTATAATCGGTGTCATTTTTGGCATACCAACTTATGCCTTCTGGTATTAAATAGGCAGATATATTTTTACCAATCAACAACGGAGTTATCATCAGGTAAATAAGACTCTGGATTACGCCAATCGTGATTAATTTTATCTGCAAGTGCATCTTCATCAAGCTCTATTCCTAATCCGGGCTCAGTTGGAAGCTCAACATACCCATCTTTAAAGACGAAAGGTTTTTTAAGGTATCCTTCGCCAAGTGTCGTATGTTCTTGTGCAATGAAATTCGGTATTGATGCGTCTAACTGAATACACGCTGCCAAAGAGATCGGACCTAATGGATTATGAGGGGCAATTCCAGCATAATAAGCTTCTGCCATTCCTGCAATTATCCTAACTTCTGTAATTCCGCCAGCATGACATAGATCAGGCTGAAGAATGCTTGCTGAATGCTTCTCTAATATCTCGCGAAATCCCCATTTAGTAAAGATTCTTTCACCAGTGGCAATCGGAAGATGTGTCCCTCGTGCTATATCAGCCATAATATCGGCATTCTGACATTGACACGGTTCCTCAATAAACATAGGTTGATAGGGTTCCAAAGCCTTTATTAATATTTTAGCTGTCTGTGGACTAATAGCACCATGAAAGTCAATAGCGATGTCAACATCATTTCCAGCAGCAGAACGAAGATTGGCAAAATGTTCAACTGCACGGTCTATAAATGCTTTATTTTCAACAATTCTCGCAGGACGTCCACCACCTACGCCAGTTTTAAAAGCGGAAAATCCTTTCGCAATCCCTTCTTTGATACTATTTGGATCACCTACGCCTTTATAAAGCCTTATTTTGTCTCTGGTAGGACCGCCAAATAGTTGATAAACAGGGACGCCAAGTGATTTCCCCGTCAAATCCCATAAAGCCTGATCAACTCCACTTATGGCACTTGTCAAAATTGGACCGCCACGATAGAAAGCATGGCGATACATAGCTTGCCAGTGATGGACGACACGTCTTGGGTCTTTGCCAATAAGATAAGGTTCAAGCTCTGCAACCGCTTGGGCGCATGTCAATGCTCGTCCTTCAAGTATAGGTTCACCAAGCCCTACCAAACCTTCGTCTGTATGTATTTTGAGAAACAACCATCTAGGTTTAACTAAAAATGTTTCCAATTTCGTTATTTTCATTTTTTCCTCTCTTTTCAGACGCCAAAGATTTTTCTGACATATTCACGGCTTATTTTTGCATTTTCTACAAGTGGTCTTGTTATCTTCGTCTTAGCCTCATAAGCTAACTCAACTGTTATCCAACCGCTATAATTGATCTTTTCAAGAAGATCACGATAGGCATGATAATCTATGTCTCCGTCTCCGAAGTCTTCAGTCCAAACACCGTCAACAGAATTTCGGATGTGCATTGCCTTTATACGATTGCCATATTCTTCTGTAAGCCTAAACGGATCAACTCCACCACGATAAACCCAATGAACATCAATGCAGACGCTGACAAGATCGGGATCAGTTAAGTCACAATACGATCTGAACTCACGTGCATTGCTGACGATCTCAGGTGTATGATTGTGGATAGCTAAAAACATTCCCTTTGATTTAAGCCCTTCACCGAGCTTATTTAGATATTCAGCCTGCACTTTCAACTCATCGTCAGTCTTTTCTGAACCTTTTGGGTTTGGATTGACGGTAATTGACGGGCAACCGATCTGAGAGGCAAATTCAGCAGATTTTAAGATATTTTCAACTGTTATTTTTGCAGATTCCGCTTCGTGAAAGACTCCGCCAGAATAAAATGACGATGGTTTGAGTGAAAATTTATCAAATAGAGCTTTTGTCTCCTTCATTTTCTCTAATGAAGCGACTGTTGAAAGATCGGTCTCTGCACCATCATATCCAGCGGAGGCAACTTCGCCCAATTTATATTCAAGGCTTTTGTCTCCGCTTACTTGTGACCAAACGTATAGTTGAGTAGAAACGCCAAATATCCTCATATCTTCTCCTTTTGATTAGAATAACTTTTTGCTATCAAGCATTATCGTAACAGGACCGTCGTTGACAAGTTCAACTTCCATATATGCTTGAAAAACGCCAGTTTCAACCTTTAAGCCCATATTCTTCAAAGCGGATACATAAGCTGAATATAGCGGTATCGCTTTTTCGGGTTTTGCCGCATCAGTGAAACTAGGTCTTCGCCCTTTTCGGCAATCTGCGTATAACGTAAATTGTGAGATAACTAATATCTCGCCGTTGACATCGGAGACTGATAGGTTCATTTTCCCTTCATTATCTTCAAATATCCGTAATCCAGCGGTTTTCTCCGCTAAGTAAACGACATCAGAGTTATCGTCATCTTCACCGACGCCGAGAAGGACAAGAAGCCCCTTTTTGATTGATGATACTATTTCATGGTCTATTGATACGCTCGCCCTGCTTACCCTTTGAATAACTGCCCTCAAATCAACCTCCAAAACAGTGATCAGTAATCAGTGATCAGTAATCAGTGATCTGTGATCAGTTAAAGACAGGAATTATATTGAAAATAAATTTCCTATCAACATTGACTTATTTTGCACTTTTTATTTTCCAATTTGTGCCTTCATCTTTTCGGAAATAAAATATCAGATTATCATTTCTCTTGCGAAAATTGTTATCTGCCTTTCCTACGCATTCAAGCGTATAACTTGCCTGTGCTGTTGCAGAATCGCCTGTTTCCGAAACATCAATGCGAACGTCTCTAAACGTCAAGTTTATATTGTTATAATCCTCAAAGAATTTTATGGCATTTTTCTCTATATCCTCTTTTTTCTTGCCGTCTAAACTTGTAAAATCATCTGCAAATGCTGAAAGGACAAGGTTTATATCTTCGTTATCATATCCTTTTTCATATTCAGATAATATATTTCTTATCGCTTGCTCATCTGGCGATGGCTGAGATTTTCCTATAAGAAAAAGTCCATTTCTTTCTTCGGAAGCGACGGATTTTGGAATTGAAGGGTAGCACCAAACCTCAATTTCAATAACTTTTGCTGAACCTGTGATATTATATATTGACTGACCGCCAAAAGCCGTTAAGTCATATTCTTTTTTTGTGTCATTGCTTAGCAATGGAACTAACCTTATTTTATCAGTGACTATTTCACCATCAATTTCATGGACGATCTTTCCTGACACGTTGTCTTTAACTGTAAATCTTTTATCTCTCTGACCAACAACATTAATCATTCTCCATCCAGTGCCATGCCAATATTCTAAATTATATGATCTTAAACCATATTCAGATGCAGGATATTTTGGAGAGTCAATTGTATATACGACAATTCTCTTAATTTGTCTTTTTTCTGGAAGATTGATTTGAATGTAAGACCGTTTTAACGGTTCATTACTGCGAAGATAGGACAAACTTCCTTCCCAACCACCACCATTATCCCAATCCAAAGACGACGTATCTCCATCAATAACTTCTAATGGCGGATGATCGGGGCTATTGTCTGGAGATTCTGCTGTTGCACCTTTACTGCTTAAAGCATAGTTTACATATTCTATTTCGGGAGATAAAAGCAGTTCTTTAGTCTGTGAAGGCATTCCTGAGCATCCAATTAAAAAGAAAGTAAATATGATTGATGCCGAAAATAATAGCATTTTCGCCAAAATAAACACCCCCAGTTAATTAAAAGATTTGAGACTATATTTATTTTGATTAAAATAGGCTTGGAGCAGATTGTATAGGTTTTGAAGCTGAGGAACTTTTTGTGCCAATAGTAAGACTTATTGTAAAGCCTCCGACGCTTGCGATACTGGCGTTGAGTGCTGAATTTTGCGATATATCATAGCGAATTCCACCTGATAAAATATTTTTCAATCCAACACCGGATAACGGCTTATAGCCATTATAATCTATAACAGCGGCAAAGCCACCAAACGGCACTTCAATGCCTACTTGAATCGGTATATCAAAACGTTGATTTGTCTGAATTGATTTGGAAGAGACGAACATACCGAGTCCCCCATGGACACTGATAACATTTGCATCATAACTGCCTGACATATAAATTAAACTCGCGACAAATGGAAATCCGTCTTCAACAGTTTCATCAATCAAACCATCATCAACAGTATATCCGATCTGTAATTCACCGCCGAAAGATAACGCGGGAATATTTCCTGTGACATCTTGAATTTTATATTTCATTCCCATAACGCCATCAAGAACCATTTGTGAATATACCCTTTTTTTACTCTGATCGCCTATTTCGTAATAATCTAATATAACCTTCTCGGTATCGCCAGTAGCATAAGTTCCGCCAAAAGTAAAATCTAACCGATCTGTTATCCCATAAGTTATTCTAACGGGTATGAACCATATATCGCTGTTGAGTTCAACTTTATGAAGTTCCTTGAAGAAACCGCCAATATCAACATTTTTAAGGTCTTCTGGGCTTTCCTTTTTGCTATATGGATACATACCAGTGGAGAAACTATATCCACCCTTGCCCAAAGTTTCGGCACATGGGATTAAGTTTAGGTTCACAGGATTTGATCCATTTGCCTCTAATATTTGCGTGAGGCTGAATAAAAATAACACTGACACTATAAACATCTGCTTTCGCATAAATTGTTCTCCTTAAATTCTACTATTGTTAAGGCACTATTGCAGATGGGGCGCTTTCATCATTAGTCCCATCTTGCTTCACTGTATTATCAAATGCAGTAACATAATATTGCTTTACTGTCGCTTCGCCATTGACTATAACATATCTATCAGTAATGATTATAACAGTATCGTTTGGTTCATTTTTCCAGCCCTTAAATTCCCTAGTTCCATCGGGCAAAAGAGCATAAACTTTGTATCCTATGACATCAGGTTCAGGGCTTCTTGTCCATTCAAGTCTAACTTGATAATTATTCAGTCCAAGATTGAAAGAACCTTTAAAGTTTGATGGTGGATTTGGCGGAAGATTAGGCGATGTCCCCACAAGAATTGGCGATTCGCTTTCCACTCCTGCTTTGTCATAAGCGACTACTTTATACAATTTACTAACCCCATCTTTACGGAAGTTGATAATATTTCTGGCATAGTCGTTTCCGTCATTATAGAATTCAACCTTTGGATCATCTATTACCGCGACAAGTTTGAGTGGCTCTTGTTCTTGACCCTTTTCTGCTTTTGGAGCGATATATACTTTAAACCCAGCAAGATCAGGAGGGGCTATTCGCGAATATCCTTCCCAGACAAGGCGAACCATCAAGTCTGTATCCATAACGACTTGCACATCTGGCGGAGGAGGGGCTAAACTTGGGATAAGATGGACAACAGACCAATCTGATGCTAAATTCTTAGGGGACTTAGGATCAGGGGTCTCTATACCTTCGGAATCTACGTATGATACTCTATAATAATAGACATTTTCGCCATCATTGAGAAGACCTTTATCTGTATATGTGTATTTGTCAATATCACTTGCTGGCACAGTTGCAATGAGTTCAAAGTTTTCTGGCAAAAGATGCGCCCTATATATTCTGTATTCTTTTATGCCCTTAAAACCCATATTGTCCCAAGACAATGTTATTTGGCTATCGCCAGCTTTTGCGGTAACCCATGGCATAACTCCACCTGTCCTTTGGTTTAGAACGTCAAGGGGATTCTCCCTTTCTACATCCTCAGAACAGGCGTATATTAATAAACCGATAGCTATAATTAGAAAAATATTTAAAACCTTCATTTTTATTCTAACCTCTTTTAGAAGCTTTGGTTGATCCCAAGATGCAACTCTTTTTTATTTATATCAAAATTGGTATAAAAATTATTTTGTGACAACGAACCAAAATTATCTTGAATTGTTGATTGAGGGATATTTTTTGCGTCTATTAGTGAAAAAAGTATTGCCCCAACGGTAAGCCCTATTCCTGCCCTTGTAGCAATTATACTTTGCTGATGCTTTTTGTTGTAATCGTCAATAAGCCTGTTCATATCTGATTGAACCGCAGAATGCAGATATTCGTCATATATTTTTTCTGCTTGTCCATGAGTGATCGCTCCTGCAAAACCAGAGCCTATTCCAGAAAAGAAAATGAACCATGTAAAGAATCTTGATCCATCAAAAGCATAGACGGAATTTATACCATTAAAGGTTAATAAAAAAGTAATTAATAATAGAAAGATTATTGATTTAATGATTTCTCTTTTCATATACTTTGCCTTTGTAAAGAGTAATGATTAGTTTGTTTTGTAATGTGATAACGGTTTTTAGTAAAATAAAGGGAAATTGAAAATCCCTCTAAATCTCATTTTTCTAAAATGGATACTTTTAAGGTGTTTCAAGCTCCGATAGGAGCGTTGTATTTATAGAAAAGTAAAATACAAAAGCCTAAACTCCGAAGGAGTTTCTATAAATATGGCGCTCCTTCGGGGCTAAAAACAACATTATCTCATGTTAAAAATAACGTTTTTCCCTTAACTTAACGCTTACAGGATAAAGGGGGATTTTAAAATCATCTCTTATTGTTAAGATTTAATTTGGAAAAATTAATAAAATCTTTAACTTAAAGCTGTCAAAAGTTAAAATTAAGATAAACCTGCCTTTTTCCAAACGCTTATAAGCAGATCACTTGTTGTCTTTGCTGCTTCCATAGGCGTCATTGAACTGAGTTTTTTGCTAAAAGGTTCAGGGGTGACAGGTGCTTCACAACCGATCTCTGCTAAGCATTTTAGGAATCCTACAAGATCAATAACGCCAGTTTCTCCGGGCAGGCATCGGACATTATCAATTTGTTCATCAACAGGGATGCCAGCAGGTGCATCGTTAATATGAATGTGAACGACTTGCTCAGGTTTTAGCTTTTTGAGATCGTCAAGCGTCCCGTGAGATGTGTACCAATGCCAAGCGTCAAGTAGAAGTCCCATATTTCCCGTTCCGATGGCATCGCAAAGTTCAAGCATTCCGCCCATAGTATAGATAAACTCATATTTTTTCCCAACTCTCATAGTCTTCGGACCTATGAATTCAAGACCGAGAGAACAGCCATATTCAGCTAAGACTTCGCCAATAGGTCTGAATTGCTTTACATGGAAATCAAAATTCTCTTTGAATGGCATATCATCGGAGAAAGGAAGTATCCAAGTTGCAAGCCTTGTGCATCCGAGAGCTTGGGCAGTTTTAGCAAATCTTCGGACATTATCAAGACCTTTTTTATAATCTTCACCAGTAGCACGCCAGTTCATCGGCAATCCCCAAGCCCCCATTTTAAGCCCTTTATCAGAAAATAGTTTTTTTACTTCATCTGCTGATGTCTCATCTACCAGTTTTGTAAGGTATCCTATATCAACATCAATACCCTGAAAGCCAGTAGCTTTTGCCAAATCCATAGCCTCTATAAAAGAAAGCCCACCTATACCTAAAGCACCCGGACTAAGACTTCTAAACATATTTTTCTCCTTTATCATGCTAAACTGATCGTTAAAGTTATGTTTTCAATCAAGCCGAGATTATTATACCATTATATAACAAACATAGACAAGACTCTTTTTTCCGATTTAAACACATTTTGACTTGCATAAATTTCTTTGATAGTTTATTATTTATATGAACGATTTTTTAGTTATGATTAGACTTAATAAGTGAGCAATTATAACAATATTGATTTTCGTATAATTTCAGGAGTAGCAAAGATGAATGAAATACATAAAAATGTAAGAGTTACCATATACGGGAAGGAATATGAAATAAAGGGTAGTGAAGACGATGAGTATATTCATAAGTTAGCTGATTATGTTGATTTAACTATGCGAAACATAGCTGAGAAGACTCAAATAATAGCAATTGATCGCATAGCGATACTTGCTGCGCTTAACATCGCAGATGAGATGCACAAACAACGTAAGTTATTTGAGGAGAATATAACAAGGCTTGAACAAGAATTACAAGAAGCTCTAAACATAGCAATTGAAAAATCATAAAGGGGGAATAAATAATGCCCGCTCCTACTAAGATATATTTTCCACAGATCGCGGTTGGTTGGGAGGATTGGGTGCAAATCGTAAATGTCGGCGATGAGCCAGCAAACATAATGGCTGTTGCGAGAAATCAGCAAGGACAAACTGTTTGGTCACAAGAAGTTAAACTGAATCCTTTCCAAGCTTTCACTACCGCTGCGGATACAATAACTGTCCCAGTATCAATGACAGTTTCAAGCGACATGCCAATAGTCGGGGAAAGGCATTGTCATAAAGAGACCATAGTATTTAACTTTCCCGGAGCATCACCAGAAAATATGACCGTTGGTAACAGGCTTTTCTTTCCTGAAATAGCTGAAAGTGGGACAGATTGGTTTCAAGTGCTTAACGTCTCAGAAGAACCGACTAATATTAATGTTATTGTCCGAGATAGAGACGGAAAGGTTTTCAAACAATTTGGTGTGCAAAATCTCGGTCCTATGAATTGGTGGAATTTTACCGACCAAGAAACAGGAAATATAAACGGAACTGTTGAAATCATGAGCACTCAACCGATAACATGTGAAAGGCATATGCACTATCAAGCTGGGCATCTCGGGTCAGCAGTTGGACAATTAGGACAGGTTATAGATAGACCAGCTCATAGACAATACTTCCCAGAAATATCGGATGCTTGGGCTGATTGGATTCAGATCGTAAATGTCGGTAACGCACCGGGAAAAGTTACAGTTATTGCCAGAGATCAAAATGGTAACGCTGTATGGTCTCAGGAAAAAGTATTAGAGCCATTCCAAGTATGGAATCCAGATGTTGAGCAGATCAAACAGCAAACCTCTGTAACCGCTATGTCAGATCAGCACATATTAGCAGAACGACATGCTCACAGTGGAACACAGATACTTAATTTTCCGGGTGCATCAAGACGAAACAGAACTATCGGAAGGCGATTATTTTTCCCAGAGATATATTCAGGTGGGCTTGATTGGTTTAGATTTCTTAATGTCTCAGAAGAAACATGTTATATCAGTCTTATAGCCAGAGATAGAGATGGAAAGGTTGCTAAACAATTGAACAGTCCCCCGATACCACCTATGGGATGGTGGATAGCAACAGACACTGATATTGGAAATATCACAGGAACATTAGAGGCACTTTGCACACAAAATACAGTTGGAGAAAGACATCTTCATTATTCCGCTCAAGTCCACGCAGGCGTTGCAGTTGGTCAGTTTGGACAAGTTTTGGATTAGACGATTCTAAAATGTTTCTAAAAAATTAACTCTTATGATTACTGAATTTGATGTCCATTCAAACGTTGTTTTTTAACAAAAGGATGGTGTGCCGTGGGAGTTAGCAAATTAACCAAAGCATTTTTTAACATTAGCAAAAAACCAGAATCAGAAAAAATTGAAGAGGTAACGCAAGAAGAACAGAAATTAGATAACCAAAGGGAGGTTAATATGCCAAAAGAATCCACTCTTGAACAGCTTGATAAAGAAATTCAAAAACTAAAAGAAGAACATGCACGTATTAGCAATCAATTATCTGAGCTTGAGGCAATAGCAAAAGCAAAATTAGCTGAATTGACTGCTCTTGAAGAAAAGAGACAGCGTGAAGCAGAGAAAGCAAAGCTTGATAATGAATTAAGGGAAGTATTTACACAATTACTAATATTGAATTGGCAAACAATACCAAAGTTTTTGAATGAAAGTTTTGCGCATATTAGAGGGATAGCATCAGAATACGATGAACTGAGGGCAAAAGAATATGCACTCGCAGAAGAATTTGCCCGTCTAAGAAAGGAATTGGCGTATAGCGATATTGAGATCGCAAAAATGCAGGGCGAGATTCACCGCACAATTGGAGAACGCATTGAGTTAGTTATGGAACTGAGGCGATTATTACAGCTTATAGATGAAAAAGATGCTGAATCGTGGTTCCAAGACCCAAAGAATGTATTAAGAATTTTTGATGTCCGAAGAGAAACCCTCAAACTAAACTGGTAATGTTATTTTTCAAATCGGATTCTGGCGTAACGAATTATCGTATTTTCTCCCGGACCATAAATGTCAATTATGTCAGAAGGCTTTGATCCTCCTCTTTCTATTGATGTGAAAAACATTCCGAAAGGTCTTTGTAAGGGGATCAATACAGGTTCGTTGTGTCCGTTTTCTGTGATCTCCATTATCTTATTTTGTCCTTTTCTACTGCAATAATATAGCACATATAATTTATTCTCTGCGGAAACATGAAATCTTGCATAACCGGGAAATTCGTCTGATTTACCTTCTATATTTTTAATTAACGTCGTTTTCCTAATTATTTCACCGTTCCTGATAACTATATATTCAAGTGTAGTTTCAATAGGGATATTGGGAAAGAATTTATCGCGCATCAATGCTGATTGAATGTTCTGTTTTCGGTAGAGTATATGTGCTAAACCATCTTTATCTACCCAAAGGTCAAGATTTAGGATATGTCCAGCGGTTGATTCAACGCTATCTATCTCTATTGGTTCTGAGAAATCCTTTTCTATTATATTAGGCGTCCAAGTATAAAAAAGTCTTCGGAACACATAATCCCATCCAGATTTTGTCTGCTCATATTTATATTGTCGCCATTCCTCAACGGGTTCTACTATATCTCCGATCGCAAGGACATGGGCTGATCTATCCTTCAATACTACCTGTGGATAACATGAACGAATGGGAAACTTAATACGACCATGTTTTACCCATTCATTATCGGAATTACGAAAACTCCATAATTGATCGCCAGAGTGGGCATGTATGTTTAGAAGCAGTATTTCGCCATTTTCTCCATCAGCGGAAATTCCACGATACGAATGATCAGTGAACACTTTATCGCTATCCCATACAGGTCGCGAGATGATGCCATCAGCTTTTGGATCAAGTGCAGAAAATTCTATTAGATACGGGTCACATTCACCATATTTTGTCCCTATTGGCTGAGTAGATGGGTTAGTTGATAGGAATAATCTTCCATCTTGGAATATTACTAATGGACAAGGTTCACGTTGGTTAAATTTCTCCGAAGCTTGCACCATTTCCCAGTTTTCGTCGTCATGTTTTCTGAATATACGCCAACGAGTATTGCATAAAGGGGGGACATTTTCGCCTGTTTCCATAGCACTGACGAATACATCATCGCCAATACGCACTATTAACGGCGAACCATAGCACCAGAAAGGACCGGCGCCGTTATTTGGGGATAAGCATGTTGTTATGTCTTCCTCAACTTCCACTTTGACTGAATTCTGAGCAAGCATCAAAACCAATAAACCCGATATTCCTATCATATACATGTACTCCTATCTAACATAATTTTAATCTGGTAATTCTAATATGCTAACCAAAACCAGTATTTATCATTCCTGCGAAAGCAGGAATCCATTCCTTTATCGTAATTTTTCTGGATTCTCGCTGCAGTTTACCCCTGCGGAAGTAGGGGCGGAAATGATACTGTGCGTGTATTCATTATTTCTGAGGAACTTATTCCCGCGAAGCTTGTCTCTGCGAAAGCAAGAAGTGGGGAACAAGAATCTATTCGGATTTATTTATTAAATCCCTCAGGTTTGTAACGATGACAGGACAGATAAGATTTTAAGTGCTGTATACTGATCACTGATTACTGATCACTTTGCCATAATTTTCAAGGCGGAGAAAATGCACTCTACCAGTTCCATCACTAGTAACGATAGTTTAACCATCTGGCGCTATCGCACAACAATTAATTTCGCTATCCCCACCTATGCCTGCTATGACCTCACCTGTCTCCATATCCCATATCTTTAGTGTCCTATCATCAGAAGCAGACACAGCAAGCTTGCCATCATTACTCAACGCTACTGATGTGACTGTATTCGTATGCCCTTCTAATGTCCTGATCTCTTCTCCTGCTTCCATATCCCATATCTTTAGTGTCCCATCCCAAGAAGCAAACACAGCACGCTTGCCATCATTACTCAACGCTACTGATGTGACCCAATTAGTATGCCCTTTTAATGTCCTGATCTCC
>DTPJ01000006.1 GCA_011334435.1 Candidatus Poribacteria bacterium
ACCGACAGCAGAAGCTATAACTCTCGGCTCATTAAAAGGACCCATAATGTAGATACTCAGTTTATCGGGTCTGGCATAGTTCATATAACCTCTGACTTCATCTGATTTGCCTTTTTGCTCTATCTTAAAATTTACCAACGTTCTCATCGTTTCCACTAAGTCATAACGAGATTTCAGATCAAGTAATATTGATTTAACATCAGGAGTAGGCATTATTTCGGGTTTAGGTTTTATCACATTACAACCAAAAAGACTGATAAGCAGTAAAAGAAGGATATTAACTTTCCAAAGAGACATTTTCATTAACCATTCTCCGATTAAAAGTGATCAGCTCTAAACTATAACCAACCTGCGACCTTCCAGATAACGCTTGCCCTTGTGAATATGGTATTTTTTAGCTTATCTGCGTCTTTTATTGGGTCATAACCATATTTGCGGATAAACTCTTTATGTATACGTTTTTCAACTTCTGTCTCATATTGAATGGGAAGTTCAATCCACTTATTGCCATTTATCCCGCTCTCAAATACTGCGACGCAGAGTTCAAGGTCTTTTAATGCGTTTTTTGCACCATATATAAGGTCTTTGTTTTCAGTGATTGCACTGTGCATACTACAAAGTATAGTAGCTTTTGCGACCTCGTCAGTATCCGATATGCCATATTTTTTAAACGGATTTGACCATATTATAGGTGGATCAGTATCAATTCTAACATGATCAAGCACCCGTTTGCCATCAATTTCTTCGTAAATGTCACGGAATGGAAAATGCAAGTTATCTTTGAAAAGCACTAATTCACTTCCTGAAAGATAGCCTTCTGTGCCTTCAACTTCCCAAAGACTTGATCGGGGACCTGGCAAAGGTTTTCCAAAAAGACAGGTTACATCATTTTCAAACTCAATGATCGCGCTTTCCCAAAACCTTGTATTATCAAGTTCTCCGCCATAGTTAGTATATGTCGGGACTTCAACCTTGCCTACATATCCCAAAACTCTTTTCGCTTCACTACCGAGCAACATACGGACAGCATTAAAACCGTGATAAGCACCAGAGGTATACCAAAGTCGGACATGGAGGATTTTCCCTAAAAGACCTGCTTCTACAATTTTTCTTTTTAATCTTTCGTGTGGCCAAACCCATACGTTTTCGGCGATCTCGTGCTTAACTCCATTATCAATACAGGCTTTTTCTACCGCCTCTGCGACCTGTCTTGTGATGCCTATTGGAATTTCTCGGATCACATTAACCTTATTCTCTGCGGACATAATCGCCATAACGCTTAAAGAATCAGTTGGCGTAAGTGCAAAAAATACGTCTGGCTTTTCTTCTTTAAGCATCTTTTCTACATCAGTGTAGATCGGATGGACACCATATTTTTGGGCAGAGGCATTAGCACGTTCTAAATTTTTATCAGCTAAGGCACAAAAGTCGTATTTATCATCTAATTTCTTTATTGTTGCCATATAGTCATTAGCTCTAGGTCCTGCACCTATAACGGCGATACGTAATTTGTTCATCGTTTTTCTCCTCTGATGATCAATGGCTTTCTCATAAGAAAACATAAAAAAACGAAAAATCAGAAATTCCTTAGAAATTCCTCAACTATATTTTCAAAAGGATAAGAATGTGGTAAGATAATAGTGAGTCCCCTTGGGGGTTCTCTTTTCTCTTTTTTCTTTTCTCTTATTAAATAAAACTTAATAATATCAAGGGTTTGTAGTTACTTATCCTTGTTAACCCAAGGGGATAAATATAAGGATATGAACAACCTATTTGATAGATTTATCCATTTCTCTAATACATTTTACTCCATGTTTGATATAAAAAGCAAGGTGAAAGATGATAGCCTCAGTCAAAAAAATCTTGATAAATATAAGGAAATATTGTATCATTTATTGTTTGTTAAACTTTACATAAGAAGATAAATGTGCTTGACCAAGTTAATTTTATTTATATTGAAAAATCAATACGGTAAAGCAATGATAGGTTATCATCAAGATCAAATATTCTATTAAAAATCAATAATATTGCAAACTTTAAGGAGAGAAATCAATGGCAAAAAAGCAAGTATTTTTTCACGACGAAGCAAGAGCAGAAATGAAAGAGGGCGCAGATGAATTAGCAGAGACAGTGAAAGTAACTATGGGTCCAAAAGGAAGGAATGTCATTCTTGGAAAAAAATATGGATCACCGGTTGTCACGAATGATGGCAATACGATAGCAAAAGAGATTGAATTTGAAGACCCATCAAAAAACGTGGGCGCTCGTATGTTAAGAGAATCAGTTACAGAAACACATAAACTTGTCGGCGGAGGGACAACAACAGCGACACTCATTGCTCATTGTATATTAAGGGAAGGGAATAAAATCTTAACTGTCGGTGCAAATCCCATGAAGGTAAAGCAAGGGATTGATAAAGCAGTTGAATCTGCTGTAAATTTTATAAAAAGCCAAAGCAAAGAAATAAAAACAAAAGAAGATATATTAAAAGTCGCCACAGTAGCTGCGAATAATGATACAGAGATCGGAAACCTTATCGCAGATGCGCTTGATAAAGTGGGAAAAGATGGTGTAGTCACAATTGAGGAAGCCAAAGGCGTTGAGACAGGAATAGAGATAGTTGAGGGAATGCAGTTTGATAGGGGTTATATATCCCCATATATGGTCACAGATGCAGAGAGAATGGAAGCGGTTATGGAAAACCCCGTCATCCTAATTCACGACAAGAAGATCAGCGGAATACAACCGATAATACCATTGCTTCAAAAAGTTGTCCAATTAAATCGTCCATTGCTTATAATCGCAGAAGACGTTGACGGCGAGGCGCTAAATGTCATCGTTGTCAATAAAGTAAAGGGCGTGCTTGACGTCACAGCGGTAAAAGCCCCAGGATATGGCGATAGAAGAAAAGAAATGCTTATGGACATCGCTATCGCAACTGGTGGTAGGGTTATTTCTGAGGAGCTTGGATTCAAGTTAGAAAATGTTGTCGTCGGTATGTTGGGTCAGGCAAAGCGGATAATCGTTGACAAAGACAACACAACTATAATCGGCGGAAACGGCGATAAAGACAAAATAGACGAAAGAATAAAGCAAATACGAAAACAGATTGAGGATACAAAATCAGATTATGATAGGGAAAAACTCCAAGAACGTCTGGCAAAGTTAGCTGGTGGAGTTGCTATTATCAATATTGGTGCTCCAACAGAAACAGCAATGAAAGAGAAAAAAGCAAGAGCACAAGATTCACTTTCCGCAACGAAAGCAGCTCTTGAAGAAGGGGCTGTTATAGGTGGCGGCGTAACGCTTCTTAGGGCGTCTCTGCACCTAGATAAACTTGATCTTCAAGGCGATGAAGCATTTGGGGCAAATATAATAAAAAAGGCTCTCAGAGAACCTATGAGATGTATCGCGGAAAATACTGGTGCAGAAGGAACAGTAATTATTAACCAAGTCCTAGAAATGGGCGAAAACTTCGGCTTCAATGCTTTGACTGGAAAAGTTGAGGACTTGCTTTCTGCTGGGATACTTGATCCGACAAAGACAGTTTGTTCTGCACTTCAAAGTGCTGCAAGCGTTGCTGGTATGATGCTTACTACTGAGGCGATGATAACGGATATGCCTGAGGAAGAAGAAGCAGAAGGTCATGAACATCACCATCATCATTAGAATTAAACTGAGCGAATATGCAAACTTGTGATTTCAGCCGATCATTTATCACATTTACAACGAAAAACCGAACCAATAATGCCCGAATTCAAGTTGAGTCAAGATGTGAAATAACCGATCAAGATACAGGAAAATCAGAGACTTACTATTTGGTAGCATCATGCAAAGGCGAAGACACCTATGGTAAAGGCAGGCTTTTCTTTGTGCCAAACTATGACTTTTGCATGATCTACTCCTCAAAAGACTTCATAATTATTCGCACATATCATAATGCAGAGTTAAATAACATAACCGTTGGCGATAATAAAGGGCATTTTTTAGATGTGCATTTCCATATAAAGATGACAGAAGCAGACATAGTTGACGATAATAATGAAATCGTAAAAGCTACACTTTCCAATTATCCGATCAATGGTCGCACTGAAATATGCGATAATCATGCAAAAATCCATGCCACAATTGAGTTCCCTATAAAAACAATGAATGTGAACGATCAGACCTTAATGTATCAAGTTGATACAGGACCAATTTTACTGCCAAACTTTGAATCAAAAAAGGATAGAATGGTTGAATGCTTTGATCTGGCATATATCGCATATAATAGGTCTGATGAGGCACATTTTGTCGTCTTAGAGCCAACTCCTATAAAAGAAGTTAGTTCCGATAAAGTCAGCCATTATTCAAAAGTCCTCAGTGCAAAAGCTAAAAACTCAATCATTGTAATAAAATAATAAAAAGAGAAATCGCTATGAATTCAAGAGACCGAGTGTTGTCAGCTATCAAACATGAAAACTCCGATAAAATACCATTTGATTTAGGCAGTTCATTCGTCACTGGCATACATAAAATCGCATACATAAATCTGATGAAGTATCTCGGTAAAGATATTGAAGACTTGCAATTCCTTGATACCCTTCAACAATTAGTCTTTGTTAATGAAGACTTATTAAAAGAGTTTGATGTAGATGTGAGAGGGATCATCCCAAATATAGTCAGAAAAAATCCAATGATAGAGGAGCAAGACGCTAAAAAAGCCTTTACAGACGAATGGGGCGTCAGATGGGAAATGCCAGAAGGATCGTTGTATTATAATCTTGTCAAAAGTCCTCTTTCTGGTGAGATAACCGAAGATGATATTGAAAATTTTCCCTTTCCAAATACAAGTGATCCAAAACTGCTTGATGGGCTTGTTGAGAAAGCGAAACAATACTATGACGATGGCTATGCTGTTATATTAGAAAGCGTTTGTGCTGGAATATTTGAGATGAGTTGCAGGATCAGGGGGACGCAAGATTTTTTGATGGATTTGGCTATAAATCCTGAATTAGCTTGTAGATTAATGGATAAACTCGTTGATCTCAAAATCGGATTTTATAAAATGGCTTCTGAGCGACTTGGTCAATATATCCAATTCATAAGGGAAGGCGATGATGTAGCAGGTCAAGAAAGCATGATGATCTCGCTTAATATGTATCGCAAATTGATCAAACCAAGGCATGAACGACTTTTCAAAGCTCAAAAAGAGTTATTCCCTCAGCCATTCTTCGTTTTCTTTCATTCAGACGGTCAAGTTTTTGATATTCTCCCTGACTTCATTGAAATAGGTATGGATATATTGAATCCTGTCCAAGTTACGGGCAAAGACCTTTCAGAGATAAAGTGCGAGTTCGGAAACCATATATCCTTTTGGGGCGGAGGCTGTGACACCCAAAAGGTTTTGCCATTTGGCAGTGTTGATGATGTGAAAAAGGACGTTCAACAGAGAATAGAAAAATTATCACCAAATGGCGGTTTTGTATTCTGCACTGTGCATAACATTCAAGCAGATGTATCTCCGCAAAATATAATGGCAATGTATGAAGCATATAAAAGTAAGAACAAAATGAATACAGGAATATAATGGATGACAGGATAAAATTTGATGTAGTGGTAATTGGCGGAGGACCAGCAGGTATGATCTCTGCTGGAAGGGCAGGCGAACTCGGCGCAAAAGTTGTCCTATTAGAAAAAAATAGCAAACTTGGACGAAAGCTCTTGATCACCGGGAACGGTCGTTGTAATCTCACCCAAGCGGAATTCAATGTCCGCGAGATGATAGAAAAATTCGGACCAAACGGAAAATTTCTATTCTCATCACTATCTAAATTTGGCGTGAAAGAGACGTTAGATTTCTTCAATAGTCGTGGGCTTGATACAAAGGTTGAGCGAGGCGATAGAGTCTTCCCTGCAAGCGATAATGCCAAAGATGTCCTTGATGTCCTTGTCAAATATTTATCTGAAAATCATGTAAAAGTCTTGTGTGATACGCGGGTAATTGATATAAAAAAAGATGGAAACAGGATAACATGCCTTATCACAAATAAAGGTGAGATCGTCGCTAATAGCTATATACTCTGCACAGGAGGAAAGTCCTTTCCGGGAACAGGGTCAACAGGTGACGGATTTAGATGGGCAGTTGATTTAGGACACAATGTAACCGAACTCAAACCAGCATTAACACCTTTGAGCATAAGTGAGGATTGGGTCAAATCTCTGCAAGGATTAACTCTAAAAAATGTAAGAGTCAATGTTCTATTAAATGGGGAGAAAAAAGAGAGCATTTTTGGCGAGATGTTATTCACACATTTTGGCGTCAGTGGTCCGATTATTCTTACAATAAGCAAAAATGTCGGATTATTGATGAAAAAAGGCAATGTGACATTATCTCTTGATTTAAAGCCAGCGCTTGATTGGACAAAGTTGGACAATAGATTACAAAGGGATTTTTTGAAATATCAGAACAGATTTTTCAGAAATTCGTTAGATGAACTTCTACCGCAAAAGCTAATACCAGTGATCGTCCGGTTATCAGGTATAGACCCAGAAAAGCAGGTGAATAGCATTACAAGGGAAGAAAGACATAGATTGGTGAACATTCTGAAAAGCCTTGATATGACCGTTACTGGACTTTTAGGTTTTGAACACTCATTGATAACAAGCGGAGGCGTTAACATAAAAGAGATCGATCCAAAGACTATGAGATCAAAGTTGATAGAAAATCTCTTTTTTGCAGGCGAGATCATAGACGTTGATGGTCCCACAGGCGGATATAATCTCCAAATATGTTGGAGCACGGGGTATATCGCAGGAGAAAATGCTGCTTTTTCTGCTATAAATGAAAAATAATTTTCAATCCATTTTTGTATTGATCTTTTTATCAAATAATGTTATTCTGTTATTAGTTTTTGGTTCCTTAGCGATCAATAAAAATCAATTTAGGAGGTTATGAAATGAGATCGGTTTCTATTTTTTTAGCGTTATTGCTTTGTTTGTGTGTCGCTTCTTACTCAAAAGCAGGCGTTGTTGGAGCGTGGCTTTTTGATGAAGGTTCAGGAACTGCCGTCAAAGATAGTGCCGGAAAAAGTGACGGTAAAATCAATAATGCTACATGGGTCGCAGGCAAATATGGTAAAGCCCTTCAATTTAACGGAACAAACGCAAACGTTGAAATAACAAATACAGGGGCTTTATCAGTAGAGACGTTTACTCTGATGGCGTGGGTAAATGTCCCTGGCTTCACTGGTGGATGGCAGACAATTGCTACATTAAATACCGATGGTCCAATTAGGAATTACGGTTTATTTATTAATGATGGCAGTGGACTTATCCATTATTCATTTACATCAAACAAGGCATGGCAGTCTTTTAATGCCAAGTCAAACATCGTTGATGGCAAATGGCATCATATCGCAGCAACTTATGATAAAGCCAAATTCATCTGCTATGTAGATGGCAAAAATGATGGAGAGACCGCTATAAATAATTTGAAGCCCGATACAGCGGTTAATGTCCCTGTTACCATAGGTTCATGGGTCGGCGGAGGCTGGATAAAAGGGACGATAGATGAAGTCGCACTTTTCAACAATGCACTAACACCTGCGGAGATCGCAAATGTTATGAATTTAGGTTTATCAACTACCGCAGTTAATAAAGAAGGAAAGCTTACGACCTGTTGGGGCGATTTGAAACGTTAGTCATTGATGATATAAGTTGATTGCAATTTAAATATACAATTAGCCATAGAATCACTCAGAAATATGCAGAAAAGAGTAAAGAAATAAAAGTATTTTTCGTTTATGTCTGTGTGTATCTGGGGCTAATTGTCTTTATAGTTATTGCTTAAAAATAGGAGTATAATATGAAATACTTATTCCTTTTCGTATTTTTAATTTTAGCTTTCATTTTTGTTAATCAAACAAAGGCAGAGCTTGTCGGTGCTTGGCTTTTTGATGAAGGGAAAAAAGATGTTGCCCTTGATGCTTCTGGCAATAAAAATGATGGCAAAATTAACAATGCCAACGTAGTTGATGGAAAATTCGGAAAAGCTTTAGAATTCACAGGCTCAAATTCTAATGTGGAGATAAAGCATGCTCCTGTCCTTTCTGTTGAAAAATTCTCTTTAATGGCATGGATAAATGTCCCGGGATTCACTGGGGGTTGGCAGACTATTGTAACTCAAAATACAGATGGTCCTATAAGGAATTATGGACTTTTCATAAATGACGGAAGCGGGCTAATACATTATTCATTCACATCAAACAAGGCATGGCAATCCTTTAATGCGAGGAGTAATGTTGTTGATGGAAAGTGGCATCATATCGCAGCGACTTATGATAGAAAGGTCTTTATCTGCTATGTTGACGGAGTTGTAGATGGTCAAACCGCAAACACCTTAAAGCCCGATACAGCAGAAACGATAATTACCATCGGATCATGGGTAGGTGGAGGATGGCTAAAAGGCAAAATAGACGAGGTTGCCCTTTATAATGAAGCACTCTCAGAAGCACAGATTAATAAACTAATGAACGATGGAATAAAAAAATCCGCTGTTGTTGATAAAAGAGATAAACTTACAACTTGTTGGGGATTTATAAAAAATTAGCGATATGAAAAGCAGAACTTACGCTGTAATATCAATATCTGTTATCGTATTGGCATTTGCAGTATTTGTAGTTGTCATATACGCTGGTTCTGATGCAGGTTCAAAATCTGGCGATAAATGTATTGAATGTCATTCAGATTCTATACAATTTAAAGAATGGCAGGATTCTGCACATGCAAAGGCACTTCTGACGGTTCAAAAAGAACCAAAGGCTGATGCAAGATGCCTGAAATGTCATTCATCTGATTATATTGCCTATGCTCAGACGACAGCATGGGGGGCTACTCCTAAGGTAGTCAGTGTAAAAGACATGAAAAATTCGGTCTCATGCTCGTCCTGTCATAGGCACGGAACAGGCATAGAACATAATTTAATAATGCCTGTTGATAAGTTATGCGTATCCTGCCATAAGTTTGACTGTGGCTGACTTGGGATCACTCACGAACACTCTCAAACAGAGATGTTCAGTGGCACCGGCGGGTTCGGTGTTAAAGATATGCCTTCAGAACATAGCAAAATTATGACGAAAAAATGCGTTGAATGCCATTATTGGTCTGCAAAATCAAAGGAAAGTAAAGATTCTCCTATAAAAGGTGGGCATACATTCCGCGTTGATGATAAAATCTGCCTAAAATGCCATGATAATATACAAGAAGAATTAACAGAATGGAACGCAAAAATAATTCCGCTTGCTAATGAATTGAAAGACATGCTTGAAAAATATCCCAATAAAAATTCAAAAGCCTATATTTCCGCAAGAAAAAACTATGGTTTGGCTATGAGTGATCCGGGAATGAATGTTCAGGCAATTCATAATCCTGCTTACGCTGTGGCGCTGTTGCAGGCGGGTATATCAGCGTTGAGAGCTGACTCCACTTGGAAATAGCTGTTAATGGGTATTGTAGGTCTATTTTAAGAAGGGCAATTTAGTTCTACCATAAACGAAATTTGCAAAAAATCCCGACCAATCTTGATTTGTGATGGTATTCAGTGATTTGAGAATATCATCAGATGAATAATTTTTGTCGCGATAAAAGCTTAGCATATAACGGATAAGATCATCAAGGTTCTTTTCTCCATTAGTAGCTTTATTGATCTCTTTATCCATTAGCCAAGCAACAAGCGCCCCTTTCCGATACATTATCAAATTTCTGATACTGTCAGCTTGATAATGCCCTTCTTTGCGCGCTATCTGCTCATTTACCCTTGCCAAAGCTATATCGTCGCCTGATTCGTAGATTTTGATATATTCTTGATAGTCACTACTTAAATAGCCATAGAATTGCTCTTCAGAATAAATGCCAGCCCTATAAGGCGTTATGTATCCATAATACTGCGTAACACCCTCTTTGAACCAGACTTCATAATAAGATTTTTGATTTATGATTCCACCATTCCAGACATGAAATATCTCATGGGCGATAAATTGATATAGAAAAGGCGGGACCATCTCCATCGGACCGGCAAATCCCAATCCATGAGCGCTTCCGTGAATATATTTTCCGTCAGGAGTTTTATCTGCAAATATGGCAAGATATTTCTTAAATGGAAAATTGCCGAATCTTGATGTATAATCATTGAATATTTTAACCGCTATATCAGCCCTGCGATCAAGTTCAGAGCCTATATTTCTTTTTCCACAATAGACTATGAATAATTCTTTCTCGCCAAACTCTCTTTTTACAAATTGGAAATCACCAATACAGAAGACGGAATCTGTAACTTCTTGAATATAGTTTGTGTTGAACAAAAACGGTGATTCTTCAACCCATGGAGTAATTGCTTTCCAATCCTTTGGCAATACAAGTTGAACTCTAACTTTGCCGTTTATATATAGATTTTGTGGAGTTATGAATATCCCATGTCCATCTAATATGCCATAATCTTCTCCGATATAGCTTATGTATGACGGCAAAAAATCCATACTTGATAAGACATTAAGATTGGTTTCGTATTGGATAGAAAATGTTTTCATTCCAGACGTGACAAATTCAACTTGCCATATTCCATCTTCTATTTCCTTGAATGAGGGTGGTCCATCGCTACTATTGTAAGATATATTAAGCGGTTTGTTTGCCTTTTCTTGAATATACATTAGAAGCGATTTTTGCCTGATATTGTTAAACTCACATTTGACAATTGCCTTCCCTTTTTGAGGGACATTGACTTGAACTTTATATAATACATCAATTGGAATAAGTGCTTCTTTAAGGACGCTTACAAATGACGATCCAGATTTATAACCGACAACTCTTTTATATTCTCCTCCTTGAGAATCTGTAAATACAAATGTTGGAAACTGATCGATTCTATATTTTTTCATCAATTCGTTTTGATCGGAACTTATTTTGACACAGATAAACTCTTTGGATAGCTTTATTATATCAGGTGAGGTGAAGACATTTTCGTCAAGACGCTTGCTAGAAACGCCATAAAAAACCAGCATCATTGATTTATTTGTTGTCTCAGCTAATTTTCTGGCATCATTGAAAGAAGTTATCCATTCAATATTACTCTCTTTTTCTGTTTCTGTGCTTTTTAAACTTGATTGTGAAAGAGTAGCACAACCTGCCATTAAAGCGATAAGACAAAAAAATATCAGAAACACTAAACTTGTTTTACCTATTGAAAACTGAAAATCAAAAACAGAGACTTGTTTACTTAAAGCCATAAAGCTCAATCTCCTTTATCTCCGGCTCCATGACTTTCCTTTGAGTTACAACTCCGCCAAGCACTCTCACGCTTTCTGTTGATTCAAGAGGCATTTTTCCTTTTGCCCTGATAAGTATTTTATCCGTTAAAACTGATGTTCTTATTACTATCTCCTTTTCTTTGTTGTTAATAAATTCCTTTATCAGTTTCCAATCTTCCTTGCCTCCCATTGCTCCTACGGAAGCATAGACATTGAAATCTTTTAAGTCATCGCTGTATATTACTATTTTTCTTATGGATTTCCTTTCTGGCAACTTGATCGTAACTTCGGCGTTTGGAAAACCTCCAACAATAGCTTTTCCACCATAAACACTTTCTGGAAAAAGCATCTTGCCAACAGTATTCATATCTCCGTCTATCATCTCTGGTGAAGTAGATTGAACTCCATCAGCTAAAGCATAGTTATCACTCCATTGTTGTTCCTTTAATAACTGTCTTGAATTTAATGCAGAGCAGGAAGTCATAATTGATATTAATAATAAAATGAAAAATATGGATAACTTTTGCATAATTCTCCTCGCATTGACAATGTTAGAAAATCATATTGAGCATAAAAATTTCTATAATTATTTTTACATATAAGCTTATCATTGTCAATGATATAATAAAAATAATCACTAAACGTTAGCGTGTTCTACTCTGTAATTTTCATAAATTGCTTCTTTTGAATTAATCGCCTGAAAAAGTTTAAGAAGAGCTTTTGAGTGAATCTGACAAACCCTGGACTCTGTCAAAGAAAGAATTTTTCCGATCTCCTTCATAGTCATCTCATTAAAGTAGTATAAGCTGATGACCAAAGCTTCTTTCTCTGGCAAGCTATTTATAGCGGAAGAAAGAATTGATGCGGTTTCTTCAAATATAACCTGTTCACCGGGACTTACAGATTCCAAATCCTGAAAATGGCTTTCTAAATATTCTTCATATTCCTCTTCTTCTGAAACTTTTGTGCTACAAAGGAAAATAGCGGAAGGACCAATCTGAATCATCATTTTTCGGAATTGTTCAATGCTCATATCCAAAGCATCTGCCAATTCGTATTCAGTTGGCGTTCTTGATAGTTTTTGTTCAAGTTTGGCATATATGCTTTTTAATGCTCGTGTTTTCTCCTGTATCGATCTTGGTGCCCATTTTGAATTTCTGATTTCATCTAACATTGCGCCGCGAATACGGCATTTAGCATAGGTTCTAAAACTTGTCTGTTCATTTGGATCGTATTTTTCCAAAGCGTCAATTAAGCCAATTATTCCTGCACTTACAAGATCATCAGTGTCACAGCAAGCTGATGAGTAGACAGACAACCTCTGTGCCAAAGATTTTACTAATGGAAGACATTTTGTAATTAATTCTTCGCGGGCATGAGAATCTTTTTCGTATTTATGTCGTCTCCAAAGTTCTTCTAACATTTCCTATCCCCCACAATAGTTGAATGTTGTAACCAACAACATGTGTTGGTTTTACCATACATCTCTTATACCTCGCAAGAGAATATCTCTCAATTTCACAATAAAAAGTTCATATCCGAATCAAATATCAAACATTTTTTCTCATCTCTAACTTTCTGATGAGAATTATAGCATTGGGGTTGTGACATACTTGCGTCACTCTAAAAAGTGAATTTTTAAATTTTTTTCACTTTTAAATGAGGTAATTAGATTTTTTTTATAATTGAGCAATTACCATACCAAATTTGATTGATAAAGGTTTTCTTGGCATTTTGACACTCTGAATCAATTTGGAGATAGAAAATATTGGTTGTTATAGGATAATAAATTCCCATCAGAAGGAAAAAAAGTTCATATCTGTTAATCAATATTTAATATTTTTGGTGAAAAAATATAAACAATATTCAAACAAAATGTTATAATATATAAGAGGAAATTTATTAATTCAAGTCTTAGATATTTTGGAGGTTCCAATGGAAAATTCAGCTTATAAGAGATCAAATACTGATTGGTTTAGAGATGCTCGTTGGGGAGTATTTACACATTATTTAACAACTGCTGATACGTCGGCGAAGGATTGGAATAATCGGGTCAATAAATTTGATGTGTCTGCACTTGCTCAGCAACTTGAATTTGTCGGGACTAAATATTATTTTATCACAATAGGGCAAAATTCTGGTCATTATTGTTCGCCTAACTCAACTTATGACAACTTTGTTGGAATAAAGCCAAGCAAATGTTCAGAAAGAGATTTAATAAAAGACATATACGAGGCTTTAAACCCAAGAGGCATAAAATTGATGGTATATTTGCCAAGTGGAGCTCCTGCATCTGATCTTGTTGCAGTGGAAAGGCTTGGCTGGAAATGGGGTTATGAAGGAAATTGGCCATCAGGTGGAAAGCGAACAGGTGAAAGACTTGTGGAATTTCAGAAAAAATGGGAAGCGATTGTCAAAGAATGGTCAGACAGATGGGGACAAAATATTCATGGTTGGTGGATTGACGGCTGTTATTTCGCCGATGAGATGTATAGGCATCCTGATCCGCCAAATTTCAAGAGTTTCGCTTTGTCGTTGAAATCTGGAAATCCTGATAGTATAGTCGCATTCAATCCCGGTGTTAAAGTGCCAGTGATTTCACATACGGAATATGAAGATTATACCGCAGGAGAAATTTCTGATGCGTTTCCTACCTGCCCCGGCAGATGGGTCAACGGTGCACAATATCATATTTTGAGTTATCTTGGGCAATGGTGGGGTGGCGGAGAACCGAGATTTCCCGATGAATTTGTTATAGGGTACACTAAGCATGTAAATTCAAAAGATGGCGTCGTCACTTGGGACGTGCCAATAATGGAAAACGGACAGATACCTGACGTATTTATTAAACAATTAGCAAATCTTAAACAGATAAGTGACAATTAAAAAAGCATTGCTAAATTTTGTCTGTTCTCAGGTATCATAAATTTTAATTTTATGAAGCATATGCCAATATTGTTTCGGGTATTTTGCTCAGAGGGACAATATGATCAACTCCGCCGCGCTTAATAGCTTCCTTAGGCATACCGAAGACAACACAACTGGCTTCATCTTGGGCAATGGTTACAGCTCCGCTTTCTTTCATCTTTAGCATGCCGTCAGCTCCATCGCCACCCATGCCTGTCATAATAACTCCGATGGAGTTAGGTCCTGCGGATTGTGCTACTGAGTTGAATAGAACTTCAACAGATGGTCTGTGACGTGACACAAGCGGACCGGTTTTTACCTCTACAAAGTATCTTGCCCCTGATCTTCTTAGGAGCATGTGTTTGTTGCCGGGAGCTATTAATGCCCGCCCTGGGATAACAGAATCGCCATTCTCAGCTTCTTTCACCTCAATTGCACATAATTCATTAAGCCTTTGTGCAAATGACGTTGTAAAATGTTCAGGCATATGTTGAACGATCACAATGCCTGGTGCATTTGTTGGCATAGCGGATAATACGCTTTGGAGTGCCTGTGTTCCGCCTGTTGATGCTCCAATTGCCACGACTTTATTTGTTGTCTGTATAACATTTAATCTTGTCGGTTGTTCTTGGGTTTGTGTAGCAAGCTTAGTCCATTTGCTCATATCTACTGCTGCTGCTGATTTTATTTTATCAATTAATTCTATAGACATATCGCCTACGGTATATGCTGCTCCAGGTTTACATAGGACATCAATAGCGCCTGCGTTCATCGCCTCTACTGCTAATTTCCCCCCTTTTGGGGTTAATGATGATACTATTATAACAGGCATAGGATGATATTTCATAAGTTTACGAAGAAAAGTTATGCCATCCATTCTGGGCATTTCAACATCTAATGTTATAACGTCTGGTTTAAGTTTTATAATTTTGTCTCGGGCTATATAAGGATCAATAGCAGTTCCGACCACTTCTAACTCTGGGTCTTTTGAAAGTTCATTGGTAAATATCTCTCTAACAACTGCTGAGTCATCAACAATCAAAACTTTTATCATACTTCCGCCTCCTGTTCTATATCCAGATATATCAAAGCAGGGTTATCTTCAACCATAAAGGTAAGGCTATTATCATTTTCGTATATTTCTTGCCATTCAAGTTCGCTAACCTCTGATACAGAAGGAGGGGATAGATTAAATATCGGCTCACTGCCATAAGCACTAGAGAGAAATTGACCACAGACAACATTAGCCAACTCTGCAAGAGCATCTTTTGCATCATTCGCGCAATTATCATCTTCCATATCAGTTCCAAGAACATTAGCTGCCATTTCAATACATAACTCAGGAGAAGCTAATATACCGATATTGCCATTTTTGTAACCGTTGAATGATACATTGACATGAAGGTAATCAGGGTTGTCTAACAAAATGCTCTCTTTTTCGCATTCTTCACCAAACATAAAAGCATATCGCATGAGAACATCACAAAAAACTTCTGAAAGAACTGTTTTATATTCATCCAACATGTTTTTCCCCCAATATGTCTTCTACAAGATTTTTTATAAGCTCAGGGGTAAAAGGTTTTCTGACATAAGCCTTCACTCCTTTTGCCCTCATTTCTTCAATACGAGTCTGACTGCCTTCTGTTGATACTATAACTACTGGTATAGTTTTTAACAGACCGTCTTTTGCCATTTGATCAACCATTTCAACCCCATCCATTTCAGGCATGTTAATATCAGCTAAAACTAAATCAATCCAATTCTCGTCTAATATTTTAAGCGCCACTCTTCCGTTTTCAGCCTCATATAATTGATTGATTGGGATGCCTGAAAGATTAAGCGTTTTTGAGATGACCATCCTTGTTGTTCTAGAATCATCTACTATAAGAATGTTATAAGACATTACTAAATCTCCCTATTTCATAGTTCAATTCTTTTGTCACGAGATTTGACTGTAACTCTACCATTAATGATCTCAAGGTAAAGAGTTCTGGAATCATTTCCGCCGATGTCTTCGGCAGTTATTAAGACGCTGTTTTTCCAAAGCAACTTACGCAAGGTCATATAATTTCGTTCGCCAATGTTGAAAAATCCTTTATCATCAAGGATCTGCGAACAACCAGCGACTTTGACAATGATCCTATTTTTCTGTGCACCTAACCTGTATGCTTCATTGAATAACAGAGGAACCCCAGTATCTACAAACATACACGGAAAACTCTGTGCCTTTTGAATATCAATTTTAGAATTTGGAAGCATACAATGGATCATTCCACCAACTCGGGCAACGGGATCATATATGGTAACGCCTATACATGATCCAAGTGAATATGTCACAAGAACATCATCGGGTTGATTTGAAACCCGCATCTCTGATATACCAATTGTATAATTCATCTCTCCCACTTATAATTCTTTGCTTAGTGTTTTGATAAATTTGTTTAGTTAAAAATAATATTTTTATGATTCTTTCAGATAAACTGATGGTTTAATTGTCCTGAAACCGTTTGTCAGACCTATCAGGCTTTCTGCGTGTCCTACAAAGAGATAACCATTCGGCTTTAATAAACGAAATATCTCGTTTATCAGTCTTCGCCTTGTGTTTTGATCAAAATATATCATCACATTCCTACAGAAAATTACGTCCATAGGTCCCTGCATTGGAAACGGCGTTTCTGATAGATTTAATCTTTTAAAGACGATCATATTTCTTAACACTGGTTTAACTTTATACGATACGCTATTTAGATTATTAATCTTATCAAAATATTTTTCTATGAAATCTTCTGGGATTTGATAAGTTTTTTCGGCTTCATAGATACCCATTTGGGCTTTATCTAAAACTCGTGTTGATATGTCAGTAGCAAGGATTTTGGTATCAAAATTTCCGCCTATTGAATCCAAAACAGTCATCGCTATTGAATATGGTTCTTCTCCACTGGAACACGCAGAAGACCATATACGAAACCTTCTTTGACCTGACGCAGTCCATTCTTTTAGCAGAATTCTTAACAGATTAAAATGATCGCTATCTCTGAAAAAACTCGTCACATTAGTAGATATCGCATCTAAAAGATGGACGATCTCATTTTCGTCATTGCTTTCTATAACCTGTTTTAGATACTCTGCATGGTTAGACAAGCCTAAAGCCCGCATTCGCTTTCCAACCCTAGCTCTTATTAAGGATTCCTTGCTAGTATCAAGTTTAATACCACTTCTTTTGTATACCAGTTCCCTAATACGATCAAATATCTCTTTATCTGATGTATCTCCTGTTTCTAACTCGTATGTGTTCACTGCATCGTTCCTTCCAAAGTTGAAAAACAGCAAAAACTGATACTACAAAAATGGCAGTTTAGAAAATCGCCTATGTTAGATTCATTCCGTCTGCTAAAACCTGATCAATATCCAATAGAATTTTTATCTCGTCCTTAATTTTCGCTATTCCCATTATGTAATGAGAGTCAAGGCTTATATTAAATTGGGGGGTTTCTTCAATCTCACTCGCAGAAATATCAAGCACTTCTGATACAGAATCAACAAGTATGCCAACCATCATTGGCTTACCGTTTTGGGTGACATCCACTACTATTATACAAGTTTCGTTTGTATCCTCGGTAATGCCCATTCCAAACTTTGAGTGCAGATCAACAACTGGGTGTATCTTACCTCTGAGATTGATTACCCCTCTGACATAATGAGGCATATTTGGGACTTTTGTTATATCCATTAGACCGATAATCTCTCTGACTTTAAGGATTTCAATACCATATCCCTCATTACCTAATACAAAGGTCAAATATTTACCAGCAAGTTTAGAAACATCTTTATCCTCACCGGATTCCATAACAGCAGTGCTGATTTCATTTTGTTCAATCATTGTTTCAGCCATTTTTATTACACTCCTTTTTTAAAAAATTCAATTTTATGCAGCCAAACTGGAATTCATTCCTGTTATAGCCAACTTGACGATGCCTGCGACATCTAATATTAGTCCAACCCGACCGTCAGCCATTATGGCTCCGCCCGAGATGCCCTTCAAATCTCCCATAGATTCACCTAAACTTTTAATCACTATCTGCTGATGTCCGACTAAACTGTCCACCATAAACCCAACCTGCTTTCCCTCATCTTCAACGACGACTATCAATGCTTCTGTTGGGTCTTTTATTGCATCATGCAATTGAAAGAGGTTAGATATGCGGAACATCGGCAGGAGTTTCCCACGAATGCAAAGCATCTCTGAGTTCCCCATGACCGTTGATATTTCCTCTGATTTTGGTCTAATTGATTCTACAACTGACAGGGTTGGTATGATATATTGTTCAGAACCAACTTGAACGATAATGCCGTCCATAATTGCCAAAGTTAGTGGCAACCGAAGCATAAACGTTGCTCCCTTTCCGACAACAGAATGTATCTCTACCTGCCCTCTCAATGCCTGCACGTTACGATTGACTACGTCCATTCCAACTCCACGACCAGAGACATCTGTTACGACTTTCGCAGTGGAAAATCCCGGCATAAAGATCAAATTGTAAATCTCCTGTTCGGACAATACTTGATCTTCTCTGATAATCCCGCGTTCTTTTGCCTTTGCCAGTATTGCATCTTTATCAAGCCCCTTTCCATCATCGCTAACCTCAATAATAATGTCACCGCCTTTATGGAAAGCTTTTAACGAGATATGACCTATTTCAGATTTGCCGAGTTTGACACGTTCTGAAGGAGATGATTCAATACCATGATCTATGGCGTTTCTTATCATGTGTGTCAAAGGATCGCTTATCTTTTCAACAACGCTTTTGTCAAGTTCTGTATCTTCTCCTGACATAGTAAATTCTATCTTTTTTCCGCTTTTTTTCGCTAAATCACGGGCTAATCTCGCCATTCTCTCAAAAACAGGACGGACAGGCATCATACGAAGCGACATGCCTATTTCTTGCAGTTCACGGGTTATCTTATTTAAGTGTGCGAGATTCCTAGATACTCTGGCAGATGCTTTATTCATGATCTCTGTATCTTGTGTCACCATAGATTCTGCAATGACTAATTCACCTATCATATCAACTAATCTGTCAAGACGTTCTGCCTCTATCTTTATGGTTTCTTTTACTACTCCTTGTGAAGATACTAACCTTGCCTGAGACCTTTCTTGAAAATCCTTTTGATCTGATAGCTGAGTTGCTTCTTTAATTCCATGATCTTCCTTAATTTCCTGATCAATTTTTATAATATTGGTCTCAATTTCTTTTGTTTCATCGGGACTTGATACTAAATTGTCCATTTCTGAAGTTTGTTCTTGATCCGATTCTTGCACTACTTCAGTAGAGGGAATTGACGTAGCTTGTTCTTTTGAAGTATCGTTTTCGCTTATAATCTCGCCTAAACTCGCTGATTTTATAGCAGATAGAAGTTCTGAAAGTGGCAAATTATGGACTAAAGCCTTTTTAGTGGATAACGCAGTCTCAACATCAGAGATCATCTGCTTCATAGCATCAACAGCGTTAAATGTAACATCAATAGGAGCGCCGACAAGAAGCAATTCCCCTTTTCTTGCCCGATCAAGCAGATCTTCAGTCGCATGGGCAAGCGTCGCTATATCTTTAAGGTTAAGAAATCCAGCAACGCCTTTTATAGTATGGAAAGACCTATATACAGCATTTAACGCATCGTTGTTTTTCGGATCACTTTCTATGTTGAGAAGTTGCACATCGGCTTCATGTAAATGCTCTCTTGCTTCAACGATGAAATCAGCTATAAGGGATTCATCACCGATCAAAACAGATTGTTCAGAAGCTACATCAGTTGAATCATCTGATTTTGAAGCCTGCTCTTTAATTATTTCAGAGGTCTCTTGCTCTTTTTCTTCTGCTTTTTCTGTTATCTCGTTTCCCATATCCAGACCGTCAGGAATGAATTCGTTGAGTTCATTGGGAATTCCTGCTTCATTTATATTACGATTGTGAACCGCAATGGATTGCATAGAACTAATAGTTTGAGATATAACCTCAATTGCCCTGTTTTTATCTTCCACTTCATCAAGTATAATCTTTTCTATTAGCTTTGATGCTGCTATCGCAATTTTTGCCAAAGTTTGATTTTGCTCTGTTTTAGCTAAATTTGCTATTTCCTCAAACCGTTTGTATAAATCCGCAAGTGCTTGTAAATCCGTTAAATCAGCCATAACGAAAGTAACAGAAAGCTCCTCAATTTTTTGTATAAATTCGCTCATCCCCGTCTATACTCCATTAGAAGGTTCAAATAACAAAGTTCAAATTTTATCCAGAAAATGTTTATGCCCTAATTGATTAATATTGTTAGCTTATATATCGGCAATAAATTTTAAAAACTTTAGCGACAGAATATAAAAAATTTATCTTTTTTAGCTAAAAATTTAAGATACTGGTAATTCTAAAATGCTAATCAAAACCAGTATTTATCAAAGTTTGAATTAAATGTTTATATGAAAATGCTCATTAAGTAAAACAATTTCACCTATGAAAAAGTTTGTCAACAATAAATTTGTCACCAGTAGATCGGAGAAAGAAAATACTAATCCTTTTAGAAGGCAAAATCCATTGGGTCTCTAAAGGACCAGTCGTCAGTCAT